>DATEDY010000362.1:0-6480 GCA_035281405.1 Flavobacterium sp. | reverse complement strand
GCTGAGTCAATTCCTCCTGAAATTCCAACAACAAAGCCATTTACTTTGGCGCTTTCCGCATATGATTTTAACCAATTTACAATATGACTGTTTACTTTTTCAGAATTGATGTTGCTAATTTTTTGCATAGTGACTCTTTCTATTAAAAACCAATGTATATTTGCAAAAATAATAATTTTATGCTCATCTCGTTTGAGATACTAAACACTAATTTGATGAAGAAATTACTGTATTTTTTGTCTGTTTCTTTACTTGTAGTTTCTTGTAAAAAGAATGATATGGTGAAGGAAGAGGCTGAAGAAATTCCATTGACAGTTGAGGTGGATCGTTATGATAAAGCTTTTTATGAATCTAAACCTCAGGATCTACCGAAACTCAAAGCGCAATACCCTGATTTCTTTCCGCCGGGTATCGATGAGCAATACCTTGCTGAGAAAATGACGCATCCTATGTGGCGTGAATTATACAAAGAAGTGGAAAAACGTTATGCTAATTTTGATACGCAAAAAGAAGAAATTGAAAAGCTCTTCAGATATATTAAGTTTTATTATCCAAAGACACAGGCGCCTAAGGTGGTAACTGTTATTCAGGATATGGACCCGGATTACAAAGTTATCTATGCAGAAAAGAAAAATGTTTTAATTATTTCCTTGGAATTGTATTTAGGGAAGGAACATAAGTTTTATGAGTTCCCGGAGTATGAAAAGAAAGCTTTTGAACCGAATCAAATGTTGCCGGATATTGTTCAGAGTTTTTCATTAGGAAAAGTAAAACCACCAACAGAACGTGATTTTTTATCGCAAATTATTTACGCGGGAAAACAAATGTATTTAAAGGATGTGTTGCTGCCGGAAGTTTCGGATGAGGATAAAATCTGTTATACAGCTGAAGAATTAAAATGGTGTGAAGATAATGATGTGGAAGTTTGGAAATACTTTGTAGAAGAAAATTTATTGTACAGCACCAATCCTAAATTAGTGCAAAACTTTATTGTTCCCGGTCCGTTTTCTAAGTTCGGAAGGGATAATGATAGTGATACACCTTCTCGGATTGGTGTTTGGTTAGGATGGCAAATTGTGCGTTCTTATATGGAAAACAACGACATACCGATGCAGAAATTAATGATAATGGATGCTAAAGAAATATTTCAAAAATCTAATTATAAACCTACTAAATAATGGCTATTACAAAAACTTCAGATATACAATTCAAAATATCGCTTGACGAAAATCATATTCCTGAAAAACTACACTGGACTGCTAAAGACGGTGGAGTGGAAAACGAAGAAGCTAAGGCAATAATGTTGAATATTTGGGATAGCAATGCAAAAGAAACTATGCGTATCGACTTGTGGACTAAAGATATGCCGGTAGATGAGATGAAAGTTTTCTTTCATCAAACATTAGTTGCTATGGCTGAAACTTTTGAACGCGCAACTGCTGATGAAAAGATGAGTGCTACTATGCGTGATTTCTGTGATTATTTTGCAGAAAAATTGGAATTAAAGAAAGAATAAAAAAAAGCCCTGCATTGCAGGGCTTTTTTTATATGAAATTATCGTTGTTTTTGAATATTTCCTGATTTACTGTGTCTATATATTCCAAGACACCTTCTTTGCCAATTACATCTAAGGATGAGGTAACAAAATACTGAGGCATTTCTTCCCAGTTATTGGCTAGTAATGCTTTGCGGTATGCGGCAACATGCTGTTCGATTTTTCCTTTTGAAATTTTATCAGCTTTGGTGAAAATGATGCAGAACGGAACTTGTGTTTCTCCCAGATACGTGATGAATTCCAAGTCTATTTTTTGTGCCTCGTGACGAATGTCAATTAATACAAAGGCACAAACCAATTGTTCTCTTTTTTCGAAGTAATCGGTAATGAATTTCTGAAAAACTTCCTTAGTTTTTTTAGATACTCGTGCATATCCATAACCCGGTAAATCGACTAAAAACCAGTTGTTGTTGATTTTAAAGTGATTGATCAATTGTGTTTTACCTGGTCTAGCCGATGTTTTGGCTAAATTTTTATGATTGGTTAGCATGTTGATCAATGAGGATTTTCCCACATTGGATCTTCCGATAAAAGCATACTCTGGAATACGATCCTGAGGGCATTTGCTTACAATCGAATTGCTGATAATAAATTCGGCAGTGTTAATTTTCATCTTCCGTCTCTTTTTTATAAAAATTCCCCTAACGGTTAGGTTAGGGGTGCTTTAATTTATTTATGTTCTGCTTTGGTTTCTAGCCATTCAGCTAAAATTCTATTGAACTCGTCTGGATGTTCCATCATGGCTGCGTGACCACATTTATCAATCCAATATAATGTCGAATTGGGAAGTAATCTGTGGAATTCTTCAGCTACATCGGGTGGTGTAACTTTGTCTTGTTTTCCCCAAATAATACCTGTAGGTACGTGCATTTTGGGCAAATCTTTAGCCATATTGTGTCGAATGGCGCTTTTGGCAATAGTTAATGTTTTGATTAGTTTTACTCGATCGTTAACCGTATTGTAAACATCGTCAATGATTTCTTTGGTGGCTATTTCCGGATTGTAAAATACATCTTCAGCTTTCTTTTTAATGTACTCATAGTCACCGCGTTTAGGGTAACTGTCACCCATTGCGCTTTCATATAAGCCTGAACTTCCGGTTATGACTAATCCGCTAACTCTCTCAGGGTACATTTTTGTAAAATATAGAGCAATATGTCCGCCAAGCGAGTTTCCTAAAAGAATAGCTCTGTCGAACTTTTTGTAGTCCATGAAATTCTTTACATATACAGAAAAAGATTTAACGTTTGTCTTTAAAATATTTTGCGTGTATAACGGTAAGTGAGGTATAATTACTTTATATCCTTTTTGAGGGAAAAAATTGGCAACTCCGTCAAAATTGCTCAATCCTCCCATTAATCCGTGTAGTATAATAATAGGAGTTCCTTCTCCAGATTCAAAGTACTCGTATTTGCCGTCTTTTATTAAGTTCTCCACAATCTCTCTTCAGTTTGGTTTGTCTATCAACTCACAAATATAGAATATTTTAAAAGAATTAAGAGTATAGAAAACGGAGAATAGATTTTACAACGCAGTAATTGATTCATTGTTAGTTTTTTATGGCATATCATCTGGTTTTGATTTTTAACAAAATCGGTTGAAATGTTAATAATCTAAAATGCGATCTAAATTTCTCCCACTTCGGAAAGGTCAATAAAATCAAATTACTTCAGAATTATAAGGCTTGAAAATGCCAAAACTTATTAACAAAGTGGTAATTTGTGGTAAAATGTGGTAAATTATTTTTTACATTTGTACATTAACATGTGTAAAGTGTAACTCATTGAATACCATCATAGGAACATATGAATGTAAGGCTGATGCAAAGGGCAGGTTAATGTTACCTGTGGCTTTGAAGAATCAGTTGGCTTCATCGTTGCAAGACGGATTCGTTTTAAAGCGATCTGTTTTTCAGCAATGTTTGGAGTTGTATCCTATGGCTGAATGGAATTTAATGATGCAGAAAATCAATAAACTGAATAGATTCAATAAAAAGCACAATGATTTCATTCGTCGTTTTACGGTTGGTGTTCGAATGATGGAGATTGATTCTACGGGAAGATTGCTGGTTCCTAAAGATTTAGCGGTGTTTGCTTCGATTACAGGTAATGTGGTGTTGTCTTCTGCAGTTAACATCGTGGAAATTTGGGATAAAGAATTGTATGAAAGAGCTATTGACGATGCAGATGTTGATTTTGCAGATTTAGCGGAAGAAGTAATGGGTAATATAAATGATGAGTTAGATGGAATATCATAATCCAGTATTGTTGAAGGAGACGGTGGAAGGCTTGAATATTAAGCCTGATGGGGTATATGTTGATGTAACCTTTGGTGGGGGTGGTCATTCCAGAGAGATTTTGTCGCATTTGGGGCCAAATGGAAAGTTGTTTGCTTTCGACCAAGATGAAGATGCTTGGGTGAATGAGATTCAAGATGAACGATTTACGCTGATTAAAGAAAATTTCCGATATATCAAAAGATTTCTTCGTTTCCATGGAATTAAAAAGGTGGACGGAATTTTAGGAGATTTAGGGGTTTCGTCACATCAGTTTGATGTTCCGGAACGTGGGTTTTCAACGCGATTCGATGCTGAACTGGATATGCGCATGAGTAAGAAAAATGAACTGAGTGCATACCGGGTGGTAAACGAATACGACGATAAAAATTTACGTCGTATTTTTTTAGAATATGGTGAGCTTAAAAATGCTGCAGCATTGGCTAGAGCTATTATCGAAGCTCGCGAAAACGAACGAATCGTAAATACTGAAGATTTGAAGCAGGTATTATCCCGATTTTTACCGGCGCATAAGGCAAATAAAATTTTAGCACAGATTTATCAAGCTATCCGAATTGAAGTGAATCAGGAAATGGAAGTTTTAAAGGAGTTTTTAGAACAAACGTTGGAGGTTTTGGATGAAGGAGGAAGATTGAGTGTGATATCATACCATTCGCTGGAAGATAGATTGGTAAAACGCTTCATTAAAAACGGAATGTTTGAAGGTGAGCCTGAAAGAGATATGTTTGGGCGTTTTGAAGTGCCTTTTAAAGCCATTGGGAAGTTAATTGTTCCTACTGATGCGGAGATTAAAGTAAATAATAGAGCGAGAAGTGCTAAACTAAGAATAGCTGAAAAATTGTAATGAAAGGAAAGTTATACAGCTTACTTAAAGCAAGGTTTTTAGTTAACGAAGATGCTTTTAAGAATTGGCAGTTCATAGTGTATTTGATATTTCTGGCTATTATTATGATTGCAAATACACATAGTTATGAAAAGAAAATCTTTGAAATAGCAGAATTGACAAATGAAGTTAAAGAGTTGCGGTCTGAATTTGTGGATCGCAGATCGGAATTAATGAAGATAAAAATGGAATCAACGGTCGCGCAAAAAATGGAAAAAAAAGAAATATTTCCATCTTCGGTTCCGCCAAAAAAAATAAAAGTAATAAAAGAAAAAACAGCTTGGGATAAGCTATGGCAGTAGAAAACAGAAACATATTGAATCGTATTTATGTAGTGGCTTTAATCATTTTGATTATGGTGACTGCTGTTGGCGTTAAGTTGACAAACATTCAATGGGTGGAAGGTGATTACTATCGTCAATTGGCTAAGGAGCGCACAGTTAAAAATTTTGTGATTCCTGCTAACAGAGGAAATGTGTACTCGTCTGACGGAAGTTTGTTAGCAACGTCTATCCCTGAATATACCATTCGTTTTGATGCTGTGGCCCCATCAAAAGAGACTTTTGATGAGTATGTGAAACCATTGTCGGATTCTCTAGGAAAGTTTTTGGGAAAGTCCAGTTCAATGTATTTGAATGAATTCCGAAAAGCGAAAGCGAATAAAAACCGCTATTTTTTGGTGGCTCGGGATTTGAGTTATACGCAGTATATGACAATCAAAGGGTTTCCGCTATTCAATTTGGGTGCCTATAAAGGTGGTATGATAACCGAACAACAAACCGTTCGTGAGCATCCAATCGGTAAAATTGCAAAAAGAACCATTGGTTATGAACGTTATGATGACAAAGGAAGATTGCTTCCAGTGGGTATCGAAGGTGCTTTTGGTCAATACTTAAACGGTAAAGACGGTAAAATATTAAAACAAAAAATTGCAAAAGGCCAATGGAAACCAATCCACGACAATAACGAAGTGGAACCCCGTGATGGTTATGATATTGTTTCTACTATAGATGTTTACGTTCAGGATATTGCTCATCACGCTTTATTGAAACAGTTGGAAGAATATGAAGCTGAACATGGATGCGTTGTGGTAATGGAAACTAAAACCGGAGCGGTCAAAGCGATTTCTAATTTAGGAAGAGGTAAAGATGGATCATATTTTGAAACGGTCAATTATGCTATTGGAGAATCACATGAACCCGGTTCGACTTTTAAATTAGTGGATTTGATTGCGCTTCTAGAGGATGAAAAAGTTGATACAAGCAAAATATACGATTCTAAAGGAGGAGATATTGTTTATAAAGGACGTCATGTTCGTGACTCTCACAAAGGAGGCTATGGTAAAGTTTCTTTAGCACGCGGTTTTGAGGTGTCTTCAAATACCGTATTAGTTCAGGCAGTTTACGAAAATTATAAAACCAACCCAAAACAGTTTGTTGACCGAGTAAATAGTTTGGGGCTTAACAAACCTCTTGGTTTACCATTTAAAGGAGAGGGTATTCCTAAAATACCACAACCCGGCCAGAATGGCTGGAGCGGAATCTCTCTTCCTTGGATGGCATTTGGTTACGGGGTTTCAGTTACACCTTTGCAAACATTGACATTGTATAATGCTGTAGCAAACAATGGTGAAATGGTAAAACCCATGTTTGTTCAGGAAGTGAAAGAGTGGAATAAGACAATCAAAAAATTTGATAAACAAGTTATCAATCCTAAAATATGTTCTGATGAGACTTTGAAAAAAGT
>DATEDY010000361.1:0-9333 GCA_035281405.1 Flavobacterium sp. | reverse complement strand
GCCATCAAAGGTTCCAGGAAACCTTGGGTATTGACTCCATCAGTCATTAAAATCACCACTTTGCTTTTGGCTTTACTATCTTTCAAACGATTAACAGCAGTAGCCAATCCCATTCCGATGGCAGTACCATCTTGAATTACATCATCAAACTGAATGCTGTTAATTGCATCCAACACTATTGCTTTATCTGTAGTTACCGGCACTTTTGTATATGCTTCTGCGGCATACACCACTACTCCGATTCGATCATTTACACGTTCACTAACAAATCTAGACGCAACAACTTTGAGTGCTTCCAATCGGTTAGGCTCCAAATCCCTTGCCAGCATACTACTGGAAACATCCGAAGCAATAACTATATCAATACCATTTACATCATTATTCTTATTACTGGTATCAATGGTTCGAGGTCTTGCTAAAGCAATTATCAGTGCGCTTAAAGCCAATAATCGCATTACAAACAAAAGTGGTTTAAGTTTTGGCAATAGCGATACTGACCCTTTAAATCCTTTCAAAGAACTCATTTTTAATATTGGTTTTTCTTCATTTTTCTTGAAAAAAAACCAAATCCCTGCTAAAGGCAATAGCAGAAACAACCAAAAAAACTCCGGATTTACAAAAGTGATATTGGTCATTATTTAGCTAATTTAAGTTCCACTGAATTCAACATTCGATCTGCAATCTTTTGAGCGTTAACATCTCCGTCTTTATGCACTATCATTACTTGCTGCAATCCGCCTGACTGACTAAACAAGATTATTTCGTAATACAACTGCTTGTTTTCAAATGTCATGGTGCCAAACCCTTTAATCCCTTTAACACCTTGTTCAGTACTAAACGCTTCTTGCTTAACCATCATGTTTTGCACTCCTTGTTTTTCAATCATTCGAATTGTATTATCCAAGGCCAAATTTAAATCGACTTCATTTTGTTGTTTAAATTCTGTTGTGGAAACCATGATATTAAAATAATCGGCAATGCTTCCAAAACTAAACATTTGCATTTCTTTGACAAGAGCCAGCGAATTTTTCGGAAGAATTGTTTTGGCATCTATACGCTTCAATACTTTAGGTGTTTTGATAAGTACAGAAGGGTTTCCGTATTCAGAAGTTATCCATTCAGCTTTTAATAATTCACTAGAAGAATACCCACTGAAGCCATTTTTAACGAAGTCAACACCTTTGACAATGGTAATGAAAGTCAATACCAATACCAATAGTAAACTGGTGATGCCAACCAATGAAATCAATGTCTTTTTCCGTTTTTGCTTTTTCAAGAATTCCTGTTCCTCTTTTTTCCATTTCATGCTAGTGTCATCTACAACAACAGGAATCGCTTTATGTAAAGAAAGAATTGTACCTTCTATCTTTCTCTTGTCCTCAACAATTTCAAAATCTTGCGGTTTTGATTTTGCAAACTTCACCAAATCAGCATGTTTCAAAACCTTTTCCAAATCTTCCAATGTTTCTTTGGGCAGTTTCATTTTCTTTTTAGCGGAAGCTATACGAAGCGATGCAATTAATTCGGATGTTGTGCTTTCTTTTGCAGGAATTTCTATCGCTTCTTCAATGTATTCACGTGCAATATTTGTAAGTTCAGAATAATATTCTTTAATCAAACCATTTTCAATCATCTCCTTCTTATCCAATGATTGCATCAAAGCAGACGCTTTTTCGATAGGTGAACTAAAAATGACTTCTTCTTTTACCGCTTTCTTCTTTTTCTTGAAAAGATAATAACCTATATAAGCCAAACCTCCGAAAACCAAAATACCCAAAACATATTTCCACCACTCGCCAAAAGGCTTATCCACTTCGATTATAGGCTTAATGTCAAACAGTTTTTGTTTTAAAGTATCAACTTTAACCTCAAAAACCTGCACTTTTATACTATCTGATAATACAGTTTTTTTATTGATCACCACCGGAATCCTTGGAATAACATATTTCCCGGTATCAAACTGTGTTAAGCCATATTTTTTTATCCATTGGTATTTTGATTCTTCCTTTATCGTATCAATGGGATATGACTCAATAACTTCAAGTCCTCCATAAAATTTTTCATTAGAGAAGGCAACTTGAGTAGATGGCTTACCTTTAACAGTCAAAGTCAACGTAAACTGAGCACCAATTTTATTTTTAGTGGTATCAATTTTTGTTTCCAACGATTGCGCATATACCATAACCTGGCACAGCATAAATAAAACAAAACTGTATTTTTTTATCACTTTCATTAACCTTATCTAGATTTAAAATACCCCAACAGTTTCGTTACATAACTTTCGTCAACTCTGGCATTTACGGTTCCTGACCCACATTTTGAAAACATTTCTTTAAAATAGGCCGTTTTCTCTTTATAGTATTTCTCATACTGCAAACGCACGTTAGCCGAACCTGTATTAACCCATTGTGTTTGCCCTGTTTCAGCATCCTGCATGGCTACTAAACCTACATCAATCATTTTTTCTTCACGGATATCATACACACGAACTCCGGTTATATCATGCTTTTTACTGGCAATTTTTAAATTTTTCTCATAATCGTCATCAGCAATAAAATCAGAGATCATGAACACAATAGCTTTTTTCTTTTGCGTTGCCGATAAGAACTGCAATGCTTGCGAAATATTGGTTTGGTTGCTTTTTGGTGAAAACTCAATCAATTCACGAATGATACGCAAAACATGTGGTTTCCCTTTTTTTGGTGGAATATACAACTCGATTTGATCTGAAAACAGAATCAGTCCAATTTTATCATTATTTTGTGTTGCTGAAAAAGCTAATGTTGCCGCAATTTCTGTAACGATTTCGCTTTTAAGTTGATTTTTGGTACCAAAACTTTCTGATCCTGAAATATCCACCATGAGCATCATAGTCAGTTCTCTTTCTTCTTCAAAAACTTTCACATAAGGCTCATTATAGCGGGCAGTTACGTTCCAATCTATATTACGGACATCATCTCCGTATTGGTATTGACGCACTTCAGAAAAAGTCATACCTCTTCCTTTAAAAGATGTATGGTATTCTCCCGAAAAAATATGATCACTCAATCTTCGGGTTTTGATTTCAATCTTACGGACTTTTTTAAGTAACTCTTTGGTATCCATGTTTTGGTAATTCGCAATTAGTAAAAAGTGATAAGCAAAAGATCGGGTATTTACTGCTCACTGTCACTAGTCACTTTCTATGGCACTTCAATTTCATTAACAATCTTATTGATAATATCTACAGAAGTAATATTTTCTGCCTCTGCTTCATAAGTAATTCCAATACGGTGACGAAGCACATCATGAACTACAGCACGAACATCTTCAGGAATAACATAACCACGACGTTTGATAAAGGCATAACATTTTGCAGCCATGGCCAAATTAATACTTCCACGCGGTGAAGCGCCGAAACTGATTAGTGGTTTTAACGACTCCAATCGGTATTTTTCAGGATAACGTGTAGCAAAAACAATATCCAGGATATATTTTTCAATTTTTTCATCCATGTACACTTCGCCAACAGCCTGTTGTGCACGTAAAATTTGTTCGATGGAAACAACTTGATTAACTTTTTCACCACCACCGTTTAGGTTTTGACGAATCACCAGACGTTCATCTTCCATCTTAGGGTAATCTATTACCGTTTTTAACATGAAACGATCCACTTGTGCTTCAGGTAATGGATAAGTACCTTCCTGCTCTACCGGGTTTTGCGTTGCTAACACCAAAAAAGGTCTTTCTAACTTAAACGTTGAATCCCCAATAGTTACCTGCTTTTCCTGCATCGCTTCTAATAATGCCGATTGCACTTTAGCCGGAGCACGGTTAATCTCATCAGCCAAAACGAAGTTGGCAAAAACCGGTCCTTTTTTTATAGTAAATTCATTCTGTTTTATATTGTAAATCATGGTTCCCACTACATCGGCAGGAAGCAAATCAGGAGTAAACTGAATACGGCTAAAGCTTCCATGTACTGCTTGTGACAACGTATTAATAGCCAATGTTTTTGCTAATCCGGGAACACCTTCCAGTAAAATATGTCCTTGTCCTAAAAGTCCAATCAACAAACGTTCGATCATGTGTTTCTGTCCCACAATCACTTTGTTCATCTCCATTGTCAGCAAATCAATAAAAGCACTTTCACGCTCTATTTTTTCGTTAATGGCTCTTATATCTAAAGTCGTTGAATTTTCTTCCATCGTCATTTTTTTAAGGTCGTGAAATTAACATTTCAATTAATACTACGCAAATTGAAAATTAAATTACATTGATGCTGTTAATAATGAGTTAAATATTAAAGAAATAGCTTATTTTTAGGCTTTGTTTAGGATTACCTTTGACAAATTTTAAGAACTGCTAATTCAATTGACTTTGAAACCAAAATTATCCCGAATTATTGCCGGCACCATGACTTGGGGAAGCTGGGGAAAAAATTTCGATACCCAAGGAATGATTTCGATGATAAAAACCTGCCTGGAGCATCAAATTTCCACTTTTGACCATGCTGATATTTATGGCGGGCATACAACAGAAGAATCGTTCGGCAAGGCTTTTGCAGAAAGTGGCATAGACCGTGATTCCATCCAGCTGATTTCGAAATGTGGCATCAAATACCTTTCTGAAAACAGAAATTACGATATCAAACATTATGATTATTCAGCAAAATACATTCTTTGGAGTGTAGAAAACTCATTGCGAAATCTGAAAACTGATTATTTAGACGTTTTATTACTGCACAGACCAAGTCCGTTAATGATTGTCGACGAAATTGCAGAGGCCGTTGATAAATTAAAATTTCAAGGAAAGATAAGAAGCTTCGGAGTATCCAATTTTACTGCATCACAAACCGAATTAATACAACAAAAGATTAAAGTAGATTATAACCAAATCCAGTTTTCGGCTACCCATCATGAAGCGATGACCGATGGAAGCCTGGATTTTATGCAGTTACATAACATTACCCCGATGGCTTGGAATCCGTTAGGAAATATTTTCAGAGAACGAAACGAACAAACGGAGCGTTTACAGCAGTTGTTAATTACACTCTGTCAGAAATACCAAACTACAGCCGATGGTATTCTTTTAGCTTGGATTGCACAACATCCATCCGGAATTTTACCTGTAATAGGAACAACCTCAACTGACCGCATAGTAAATGCATCTAATGCACATACTTTGCCATTGGATTTAGAAGATTGGTTTAAAATTTGGACAGAAAGCATGGGAAACAAAGTACCTTAAAAGAAAAAGCACCAACCCCGAATGAGAGAAGGGCTGATGCTTAGAACTAACTAAAATCAATATTCTTACAGACTCTTAGCGCCTATATCAGTAACTTGTCCATTCACAACAATAACACCATCCACAACCAGTGGAGCCAGTCCCGAAGTTGGATCCGGAGTTAAGGTTACACTATAGGTTCCTGCGGGAATTCCGTTAATTTGGAATTTACCTTCAGCATTGGCATATGCAGACACTGCCACATCATTTACCATGACAGAAGCCAATACTTGAACGCCAGCCGGTGTTGTAGCCACAGTTCCGGCTATACTTCCTGAATTCACAACAGTAGAAACCCTGATAACAGGATTCAAATTAAAATTACCAGAACCACCAGCTTGAACTACAATGGATTTATCTACGTCAAAATCCAGTAAAAAATCATAGGTAAAACCTGGTTCCAATGTTTGATTTACTAAAAGTTTTAATCCGGATTGTTGTGCACTTGGCGTTTTTAAAGGAAAGGTTACACCGCCCACTACAACAGTATTATCGTCTCCTAGTACCAATCGGATTTGTCCTAATGTTCCAGATGGAACAATAGCATTATCAGCCAAAACAGCATTCACTCCGCCAGTTAAATCCAATAAATTATAGATTGTTGGAGCAGCTGTTCCTATACTTACCCAACCGCTGTCATCGGTGCTCGCATCAGATTTAATCATCACATCCAAAACTTCAATGTTAACCGCATCGTAATCACCTGGGGCATCGGTCATTTTTACGTTAACTCTTGATGTTTTTGCACTATCATCATTATCACTACAGCTCACAAATGAAAAAACTGCGGAAACAATTAGAAGTAGGCCTAAAAATTTCAATTTGTTGATTTTCATAGCTTGAGAATTAAATTTATAATATTGTGTTAACGTTAAAAACCGTATTTTAGTATATATTTTTCCCGAAATGATTAACAAACGTCTACTTATTAAAAATCTATTGGCTCACAATGATGAGAATAGTTTTTATGATAAAAAACGTCAGTTGAACTTACATACAAGGGAAGGAAAAGGAAAATTTTTAAAACATATTTGTGCTTTATCCAATTCCAACCCGAATAACAATTCCTATATAGTTGTGGGAGTTGAAGATGAAAGCAATGAGATTGTAGGTGATGATTTTTTTGACGACAGCCGGATTCAAAACTTGGTCAATGCCTTTTTAGAAAATCCGCCAAAAATACAATATGAGAATATTCCGTTTCCTCATTTACCCAAAGATCGAGTTGTTGGGCTGGTGACTATCAAACCCAATCATAAAACATCCTATTTCAAAAAAGGGATTCATACAATTGTAGCCAATACAACTTTTGTCAGAATTGGTAGCAATACCATACCAACGGAAGAAAAAATACCCTATTCCAAACAAAACATTGAAACAGTCATCAGTATTGAGAACAATTCCAGAAACAGTATTGCCCATACACTCGATGGCGTTTTGGATTTCATGAATGTGAGGCACAAAGACATGGACACCAAACACAAGGTTTTCAAGGAACTTTTTGTGGTTTGCTGGGCCGGAAACAAGAAAAAAGTTAGGGACATTACTTATTTTTCCAGAGTAGATATTGAATTGATCAACGAACAAATCAAACTGTTTTATTCGGCACAAGATGAAGTAACCATTAGCTATACCGAGAGTACTTTTGTCATAACAGAATACATTCCTTTAGGATTAAATGACAAAACAAGTTATTATCCGTTGGAAAAAATGACCATTACTTTTTTCGACAATGGCTATTATAAAATGGAAACCCAAATGTTGTTTGAACCTCCTGAATTCAATAAAAAAGTATTGTATCATATTTACAATTCCAACAAATCACTGCTCGACAAGATGGAAAAAGCATTGCCGTTGACTGAAAGAGAAGAAAAAGACTTGGAAAATTTACCTTCTACTTTTATGCTTTGCTACCTCAATGGATTTGAAGAAGCCAAACAACGTTTGATAGATGCTAAATTATTACTCAAACCCTTCCCGACAATTTATGTGAGCTTTAAAGAAGCATTAAGGGTTTTACGAAAAATGAAATACGATTAATAATGATAATACTATAAAAAGAATGTCATAAAATTTCTGTTGATTGCTTTTAAAGTACTGTATATCATAACTAGCCAAATAACAAATAAGATAAGTAAATTAGCAAAAACAGAAAAACCAACTTTATCGTCGTTAATGAGTAGATAACCATCCTTGAAAGTTAGTGTCAGTATATCAAAAAAGGGTTCATTCATGTTTTTAAGCGTATAAAACAAAACAAGAATAATATCGAGAGCAATCACCATAAAAGCCGCAACCATAAGAGTCGACATTAGTAGCGAAAATCTATTATTTCTGCTTGTATGTATGCTTTGAGCAATCATAAACCAATAGTGAAGAGTTAGAAGGTAAATTTCTGAATATTCCTTCAAATCACGTTATGGTTTTTCCGCCGATTTTGTTAAAAGTACGTAAATTCTTATATTAACCCTGCTTCTTTGGCTTTTCTGATGATTTCTTCATCACCACCTTTATCGATACCAAAGTAATCCTTGATTTGAACTTTCCTTTTTTCTACTGCACTTATTGATAAGTTCATGTAATTAGGTATATTTTTGGTTTTAATACCTTCAGCCAATAATGAAATTATTTTTCGGTTGTAGCTGTCCAAATAGATTTTTTTAGACAACAATTCACTAACATTCTGGGTTACCGTAGTACTGTGATAGCTTCCGCCATCCATTATCAGTTCAAACGCTTTCAATAATTCTTCTGCAGAAAAATCACTTTTCACCAAAATCCCTTCAGGTTCAGCAGTTATAATCAAATCATAAAGAATTAATGCTTCTGAATGAGACGTAAGAACAATTACTTTGGCATTAGGATCAGATTTTCGAACTAGTACAGCTAAATCTTTTCCTGTGTTAATTCCTTTTTCCGGATAAGGAGGCAAACTGTAATCCAACAAGATAACATCAAACTTGGTGTTACCCGTGATTAGATCGTATGCAGATTTGCAATTGAAGGCGGAAGTTACTTCAATTTCATATCCCCTGTTATTATAAGATAAAATAATTTTGTACCCTTCGATCATGGAAGGATGATCTTCTACTATTAAAACTTTCAATTTCATTCTTTATCTTTTTGAATAGGAATCATAATTTGAATCGTTGTTCCCTTATTGATTCCGGAAATTATTTTCAATTCACCGTTTAAACTCTTTATTCTAGACTGCATGTTTTTCAAACCTATTCCTTCCCTCACTTTTCTTGTATCAAAACCACGCCCATCGTCTTTTATTATGACCTGAATTCCTTTGTCTGTTTTGGTTATTTCCAATAAAACATTTTTCGCTTTGGAGTATTTATAAATATTTTGAAGCGATTCCTGAAAAATTCTGTACAAATTAATCTTTATCGTACTCTCAATATCCTTCCAATCTATTTCATTACTTATTTCAATGGCATAATCAATATCTGAAAAAACCCTTTGACTTTCTACCAATGATTCTACGATAGCGTTAAAACTATCATTCTCTAAAAAGTTCTCTTTTCCTAAATCATGTGAGATACTCCTGATCTCTTTTTCAATGTCTTGAATTTGCGCGATATAATTTAAGCATTTTTGAATAGTTTCTTCATCATTTTTTTTACCAAGTATGAACAAATTTAGTCGAGTACTTGTTAATTTACTCATTATACCATCGTGAAGCTCTTGTGATATCCTTCTTTTTTCATTTTGTCGGGCTTCATTAATCACACTTTGCTGATTCAGCATGAGCCTGTAGATCTCTTCATTGGCCTTTTGTTGTTCTCTTTCAAATTGCAGTGCTTTGTTTTTAGAGTGTTGTGATTTAGTTATATACGCCATGATAATCAACAACAGTAAACCAACACTTAGCGTTACAATAACCCATAATTGAATGGAGATTTTCTTTTTCTCTGCTTCAATGTTGTTTTTCTGACTTAAAATTTCATCTGTCTCGAATTCTATTCTTGCGAATTTATTTCGGGTAGAACGTTCCACATCTTGCAAACTGTCAGATAACTTAATGTATCTGGAAACATATTTAGCATTCTTATGTGG
>DATEDY010000360.1:0-4039 GCA_035281405.1 Flavobacterium sp. | reverse complement strand
ACTTCAACAGCCTCAATCGATTCGTTTTTAGCATTTTTAAATCGAACGATGTCTGAATCATCATAACCGTCAGGAAATTTTTCTACTAATAGATTTAAAATCTCACTTGTTAATTTTGAATAATCAACGATAACTCTTTTCATAAAAATGGGGTATTCTATATTATTGACCTAATACGTATGCAAATATAAGAGGTGCAACGATAGTTGCATCAGATTCTACAATAAATTTTGGAGTGGTAATGTCTAATTTACCCCAAGTGATTTTCTCGTTCGGAACTGCTCCAGAATAAGAACCGTAGCTTGTTGTGGAATCAGAAATCTGACAGAAATAAGCCCAAAACGGTACATCATGCATTTCCATATCCTGATATAACATCGGTACAACACAGATAGGGAAGTCACCGGCAATACCTCCACCAATCTGGAAGAAACCAATTCCTTTTCCTGAACAATTGTCTTTGTACCAGTCTGCTAACCACATCATGTATTCCACACCACTTTTCATAGTAGTTGCTTTGAATTCTCCTTTGATACAATAAGAAGCGAAAATGTTACCCATCGTACTGTCTTCCCATCCCGGAACTACAATTGGTAGGTTTTTCTCTGCCGCAGCTACCATCCATGAATCCTTAGGATCAATTTCATAGTATTGCTCCAATACACCTGAATTGATCATTTGGTACATAAATTCATGCGGGAAATATCTTTCCCCTTTTGAATCAGCATTATTCCAGATATTGAATAAATGTTGTTGTAAACGACGGAAAGCTTCTTCTTCAGGTATACAAGTATCCGTTACACGGTTGTAATGGTTTTCCAATAAATCCCACTCTTCCTGTGGAGACAAATCACGATAGTTAGGTACTCTTTTGTACGAATTATGAGCAACCAAGTTCATAATATCTTCTTCAAGGTTCGCACCTGTACAAGAAATAATATGTACTTTATCCTGACGAATCATTTCAGCTAATGATTTTCCTAACTCAGCAGTACTCATCGCACCTGCTAATGTTACCATCATTTTACCGTTATCTAGTAAATGTTCTTCATAACCTTTAGCAGCATCTACCAATGCAGCTGCGTTAAAGTGAAGGTAGTGTTTTTCAATAAATTGACTAATAGGTCCTTTGCTCATTTTGTTTGTTTTTTGCTTGAAATAGCAAGTTATTATTTTTTGTTGTATCCTAAAATTTCTAAAATATCTTCAGCTTTTTGTTGTTCCGAAAAGACTTCGGTGGCAAAAATGCCGTTTTTATCTTTATCTATCAAAATATGTTTAGGCTGTGGTAAGATACAATGGCTCAACCCGCCAAAACCTCCGATAGTCTCCTGATAAGCACCGGTATTAAAGAAACCAATATACAAAGGTTTTTCCCTGTTGTATTTCGGTAAATAGACAGCATTCATGTGTTGCTCTGAATTGTAATAATCATCACCATCACAAGTTAATCCGCCCAATAGTACCCGTTCGTAAGTATCGTTCCATCTGTTGACAGCCATCATTACAAAGCGTTTATTGATTGCCCATGTATCCGGAAGTGTTGTAATGAATGAAGAATCAATCATATTCCAGTTTTCACGGTCATTTTGTTTCTTTTGATATAAAACCTGATATAAAGCACCTCCTGATTCTCCTACAGTAAAGGAACCGAATTCAGTAAAAATATGTGGAACGGGAACTTCTGCTTCGTCACAGGCAATTTTAATCTGGTTTAAGATTTCGTCCACCATGTATTGGTAATCGTAATCAAATGCCAATGAATTTTTGATAGGGAAACCACCACCAATGTTCAAACTGTCTAATGAAGGACATTCTTTTTTCAAAGCAATGTACACTTTCATACACTTTAATAATTCATTCCAATAATAAGCCGTATCACGAATACCTGCATTAATAAAGAAGTGAAGCATTTTTAACTCTACCTTTTTATTGTCTTGGATTTGCTTACGGAAGAAAGGAACAATGTCTTTATAACCGATTCCTAAACGCGAAGTATAGAACTCGAATTTAGGCTCTTCTTCTGCCGCAATACGAATACCAATTTTTAATTTCCCGTCAATTTGTTCCTGTAAAAGATCCAATTCTTCAAAGTTGTCAATTACCGGAATGGTGTTCTTGTGTCCGTTGTTGATTAAACGTGCAATATTCGTAACGTATTGGTCGCGTTTAAAACCATTACAAACCACAAAGGTATTTTTATTGATTTTTCCGTCTTCCATTAACTTTTCCACAATGTCAATATCAAATGCAGAAGAAGTTTCAATATGGATGTTATTCTTTAAAGCTTCATTCAGAATGAATTCAAAATGAGAACTCTTAGTACAGTAACAATAGTAGTATTTAGCTTCATAGCCGTGTTTTTCCATCGCATTACGAAACCACATCTTGGCTTTGTTGATGTTTTGGGAAATTTTAGGCAGGTACGTAAATTTTAATGGCGTACCATATTGCTCGACCAACTTCATAAGGTCGATACCATGAAATTGAAGGTTGTCTTTGTTTAAAGTAAATTCTTCCTGAGGAAAATAGAAAGTTTGATTGATTAAATCGAAATATTTTGTATTCATTTAGCTATCAGTAAATTGTAATTAAAATTAATAAAAAATCTAACACAAAATTTTTCAAACTCTAATATTTGCAAATTCTATTTCTAACTCGCTGTAAATTTTCTGATTTGTAGCAAAAAGTCGGTTTGCTTCCCATTTAATAATCGTCACAATTTTTAAAACAATACGTTGCCTCTCAAGAATGGTTTCTTGAAAGGTAAAGTTTGTTCTCCATTTATTGTGTTTAAACATGCGGGCAAATTTAAAAAATTAAATTTCGTATACGAAAACAAAAAAGTAAAAAAACGTTATATTTTGTAGTTTTTAAAAGCTCTTTTAATTGTTTCGTTATCAGTGATTTGGTTTATTTTTATGTTTCCAATTCCATCTAAAAGTGCAAATTGGACTTTTCCATACTCATTTTTTTTGTCGTGAATCAATAGATCTATGATCTGATTTTCATCGTTTTCATCAATGTGTATTGGAGTATAAATTTGATTCAATTTTGTTTTTATCTCAGCATACTCTTCAGGTGAAAGTAATCCTTTTTCAAGAGATATAAAACTTTCTAAAATCATTCCTGCTGCAATGGCTTCACCATGCAATAAAGTTTCTCTTTCGTCGTCTTCAAGGAAATAAGTTTCAATCCCGTGTCCAAGTGTATGCCCGAAATTTAACGCTTTACGAATGCCGTTTTCTGTGGGATCCTGAGTTACAATCTCATTTTTAATAGAAACAGATTCTCTTATTAATTCATCAAATTCATCAAATCGTATTTCTTCCAGTTTGCTGAATTTTTCCCAGTGTGATGCTTTGGCAATCAAACCATGTTTTAGCATTTCCGCTAATCCGGAACGCATTTCACGTTGTGGTAAGCTTTCCAAAAAGGAAGAGTCAATAACAATCATTGCAGGATTGGTAATGGTTCCGATCTGATTTTTTAATCCGCCTAAATCCACACCGTTTTTGCCTCCTACAGAAGCATCAACCATCGATAATAAGGTTGTAGGTATATTAATAAAAGGTATACCTCTTTTATAAGTAGAAGCAATAAAGCCACCCATATCGGTAATTACACCACCACCAACATTAATGAATAAACTCTTTCTGTCGGCGCCTAATTCAATCAAAACATTCCATACTTGGGAACACGTTTCAATTGTCTTGTTTTCTTCTCCCGCTTCGAGTTCTATAATTTCGAAAGGTGTTTCGGTTTCAATTAATGGTAAAATCTTAGGCAAACAATATTCATTGCTGTTTTCATCAACTAAAAAGAAGATTTTAGAAAAATTGTGTTCTTTTAAATAGGCGTTTAAATGACTGTAACTTTCTTGGTTAAAGTGAATTTCGTAACCGTTGGCATTAATTGATTTCATTTCACAAAGGAGTATTAAAATGTTGCACAAAATAAAGTAAAAATTGTATAATAAAATAGCGTGGAGTCTTATATTTGCATAACATTATCATTTAACTATGGACAAAATTTTTAA
>DATEDY010000359.1:0-6364 GCA_035281405.1 Flavobacterium sp. | reverse complement strand
AATTGGCTTTGCCTGATGCGACTAAGCAAATTGCTGATGAAATAATAAAGTTGATTAAATGAATTTAAATCAAATACATAACGTTTATTTTATAGGTATAGGAGGCATCGGAATGAGTGCCTTGGCTCGTTACTTTAAATTCATTGGAAAAGAGGTAACTGGGTATGATAAGACGCCAACAATGCTTACAGATGAATTGGTTGCCAGTGGGATAGCTATTCATTTTGAAGATGATATTGAACAAATTCCGGCCGACTTTAACAAGGAAAATACTTTGGTAATTATCACGCCGGCTGTGCCTAAATCGCATACCGAATGGAATTACTTTTTAGATAATGGTTTCGTAGTAAAAAAACGTGCCGAAGTTTTAGGTATTATTACTAAAGATACCTATTGTTTTGCAGTTGCCGGAACGCACGGTAAAACAACGACTTCCAGTATTTTAGGGCATATTTTGTATGAAAGTGGTGCCGATGTTACTGCCTTTTTAGGCGGAATAGTGGAAAACTACAATTCCAATTTAATTGGTACCGGTAAAACAATTACTGTTGTAGAAGCAGATGAATTTGATAGATCTTTTTTACATTTGCACCCCAATTTAGCCTGCATCACTTCAATGGATGCGGATCATTTGGATATTTATGGCGATGATGCGTCTATCAAAGCCTCGTTTCAGGAATTTGCCGATAAAGTTACAGATAAAAGCAATCTTTTTGTAATCAATGGACTGCCTTTGGAAGGGATTACCGTGGGTGTTGATGATGACTCGAAGTTCGTAGCGCATAATGTTAGAATTGTCGACGGATGGTATGTTTTTGATGTAACTACACCAACCGAAGAAATTAAGGATATAAAATTTGGATTACCAGGAAAGCATAACTTAACCAATGCGTTGCTGGCTTTGGCAATGGCTAGCACGTTCGGAACCCCAACCGACGCTATTGCTAAAGCGTTAGCAACATTTAAAGGAGTAAAACGTCGTTTTTCGTTCCAAATCAGAAAACCGGATTTTGTGTATATTGATGATTATGCGCACCATCCGACAGAAATAAACGCGGTACATCAAGCGGTTCGTGAGTTGTATCCGGGTAAGAAAGTGCTGGCGGTGTTTCAACCGCATTTGTTTAGCAGAACACGTGATTTTGTTGATGATTTTGCAAAAAGTTTGTCGCAATTTGACGAAGTGTTATTAATGGAAATTTACCCTGCGCGCGAGTTGCCCATGGAAGGTGTGACTTCGCAATGGTTGTTCGATAAAATTGAAAATCCGAATAAAAAATTAGTTCAGAAAAATGAATTGATCGGGTTGTTGAAAGCATCAGATGCGCCTATTATTGTAACGGTGGGTGCAGGTGATGTAGGAGAAATGGTTCCTGAAATTAAAAAAGCATTGGATGCGTAAAAATTGGATAATAAATATTCAGCTGATTGCCATTTTTGGATTGGTTATTTTCTTGTATTCGTTTACTTCAAAAAGAAACGAACAACGAAAAATTTCCAAACCTCAAATCGAATTTTTAAATGCCGAGAGTCCATTTGTGACGCACGAAATGGTTAATAACTTGTTGATAGAAAAATTTGGAGGTGCTTCTACGATTAAAAAAGAAAATCTAGATTTGAAGAGTATTGAGCAAACCCTTAATAAACACAGCCTGATAGATGATTCTGAGGTATATGTGAGTGTTGATGGTAAGCTAAAAACTATCGTAAAACAGAAGTCCCCAATCGCGCGAGTTTTTAGTAACAATGCCTCTTTTTATATTGATTATGAGGGAGGTAAAATGCCACTTTCGGAAAATTTTAGTGCCAGAGTGCCACTTGTTTATGGTAAGATTAATACTGCCAAAGACAAGAATTTCGTGTCTCTGCTACAGATGGTTTATAATGATGATTTTCTAAAAAAAAATATCATTGGAATGCAAGTTCTGGAGGACGGAAGTGTGATAATGAAGAATAGAAATTACGGTTATGATATTATTTTCGGGCGAACCATTAACATGGAACGAAAGTTTAATAACTATAAAGCATTTTTTCAAAAAGCTGTACAAGACACTTTGATTGATTCGTATAAGAGTGTTAATTTGAAGTTTACGAAACAGGTAGTTTGTACAAAAGAATAAGGTATGGAAAGAGAGAGAATAGCAGTAGGTCTTGATATAGGTACGACAAAAATCGTAGCTATGATTGGTAAGAAAAACGAGTACGGTAAACTTGAAATTTTAGGTGTTGGTAAGTCTAAAAGTTTGGGTGTGGCTCGTGGCGTGGTAAATAATATCACCCAGACTATTCAATCTATTCAGGAAGCAATTGCTTTGGCGGAGGAAGATTCTGGTTTTAAAATTAAAGATGTGGTGGTGGGCATTGCCGGCCAGCACATTCGCAGTATACAGCACAGTGATTATATTTCAAGACCGAATGCGGAGGAAGTAATCAGTGAGAAAGATATTGATCTTTTGATTAATCAAGTGCAAAAATTGGCGATGTTGCCAGGAGAAGAAATTATCCATGTATTGCCTCAAGAGTTTAAGATCGATGGGCAATCGGAGATTAAAGAACCTATCGGAATGTATGGCGGAAGATTGGAGGCAAGTTTTCACGTAGTGGTGGGGCAGGCTTCTTCAATTCGTAATGTAGGAAGATGTATTAAAAGTGCAGGTCTGGATTTGTCAGGCTTGACATTGGAGCCATTGGCTTCTGCAGATGCGGTTTTAAGTCAGGAAGAAAAAGAAGCTGGAGTGGCTTTGATCGATATTGGTGGTGGAACAACAGATTTAGCTATTTTCAAAGACGGAATTATTCGCCATACGGCTGTGGTACCTTTTGGAGGAAATGTAATTACAGAAGATATTAAGGAAGGTTGTTCTATTATCGAAAAGCAGGCTGAATTATTGAAAACGAAATTCGGTTCGGCTTGGCCAGGGGAAAATAAAGACAACGAAATTGTTTCTATTCCTGGTTTGCGTGGACGTGACCCAAAAGAAATTTCATTGAAAAACCTATCAAAAATCATCCACGCACGTGTAGTGGAAATTATTGAGCAGGTTTACGCTGAAGTTAAAGCATACGGTCATGAAGATCCAAGAAAGAAATTAATTGCTGGAATTGTTTTGACAGGTGGTGGGTCACAGTTAAAACATATCAAACAATTAGTGGAATATATTACTGGTATGGATACCAGAATTGGTTATCCTAATGAACATTTGGCAGGAAATTCAAATGAAGAAATTTCAAGTCCGTTATATGCAACGGCTGTCGGATTAGTAATGAATAGTGTGCGTAATAATACAGTGAGCGCAGTGCCACAAGAGAATTATGTTCCGGAACCGGTTTTAGTGCAGCAGCCAACAATTGAAGAAAAGCAATTGTTGCAACAAGAAGCTGAAAAAGTTTTAGAGGAAGCAAAAATGGCCGATACTAAAACCACCGAAAAAACGATACGTAAATCGTTTTTCGATAAATATATAGACAAAATAAAAGATTTTTTAGACAACGCAGAGTAATCAGTATTGTCGCAAGTAACACAAAGTAAAAAACCAAATAGTATGGAAAGCAACTCAGAATTTGGAAGCATCGCATTCGATTTGCCTAAAAATCAATCGAACGTGATAAAAGTAATTGGAGTAGGTGGTGGAGGTAGTAATGCCATCAACCACATGTTCAAGCAAGGGATCAAAGGGGTGGATTTCATTGTTTGTAATACTGATTCTCAGGCATTGCAAAACAGTCCTGTGCCTAATAAAATTCAGTTGGGAGTTAACCTTACTGAAGGTTTGGGTGCTGGTGCTAATCCCGATGTAGGACAACAATCAGCTTTAGAAAGTATTGAAGACATCGAGAAAATGCTTGACGTTAATACGAAAATGGTTTTCATTACTGCTGGTATGGGTGGAGGAACTGGTACCGGAGCTGCACCTGTAATTGCTCAATTGGCTAAAGAAAGAGATATTCTTACCGTAGGAATTGTTACTATTCCGTTCCAGTTTGAAGGGAAAATCCGTTCGGAGCAAGCGTTACTTGGGGTTGAAAAATTAAGAAGACAAGTTGATTCGTTAATCGTAATCAATAACAATAAATTAAGAGAGGTTTATGGAAATCTAGGCTTTAAGGCTGGTTTCTCAAAGGCTGATGAAGTCTTGGCTACGGCTTCTCGCGGAATTGCGGAAGTAATTACACACCACTATACTCAAAATATTGACTTGAAAGATGCTAAAACAGTTTTAGCTAATTCAGGTACGGCAATTATGGGTTCTTCCGTGGCAGATGGTGAAAACAGAGCAAAAGATGCGATCATATCGGCTTTGGATTCTCCATTGTTAAATGACAATAAAATCACTGGTGCTAAAAACGTATTGTTGCTTATCGTTTCTGGTACTAATGAAATTACTATTGATGAAATTGGTGAAATCAATGATCATATTCAAACTGAAGCCGGATTCAATGCTAACATCATTATGGGTGTTGGTGAAGATGAAACTTTGGGTGACAAAATTGCGGTTACCATTATTGCTACTGGTTTTTGTGTAGAACAACAAGCAGAAATTGTAAATACGGAACCTAAAAAAATTATACATTCTTTGGAAGATGAGCAAAGGTTAGTGCACAATTTGACACAAACTTTTGAAGCGAAAGGCTTTGATTTTTCATCACCAATCAGTCAGGCTGCTCCTCCTGCGCCTGTAGTAAATGAAATGCCGGTTGTAGAAGATAAAATTGTTTTTTCGTTAGAAGAAGAAATTACTACGCCGGATTTAGTTGAGCCTTATTTCACAATGGATTTAGTGCCAACTACTGAGTTTATCAAAAATCTGGATGTGACATTCGAAATCGTTTCTCCGAAACAAGTGAATGAAAACGAATTCTATTTTACATCTCCGGAAGTAAAAGAAATTGAAGTGGTAGAGCCTCAGTTTGTTGTTGCTGAGCCAGAACAAATTGCTTTTACGTTTGATCTTCCTATAGCGAAAGTGGAAGAACCAAAGGTGAATACTGACAGATTGATTTTTGATTTGACTAACGAAATTAAAGATATTAAAGTTAAAGAGGCTGTGGAATTCGTTCCTGTGACTGAAGTAACTCAAAACGGTGTTATCCGTCACTCTTTAGAGGAGTATATGGAAGTGGAAAGTCAGTTTGTACAAGCTAAAAAAGAAGAGCCTGTAGTTGAAGTGACTCCGGCTGAATTGAATATTACAGTAAAACAAGTTGAAAATCAAAATCCTGTTGCACAACAATCATTCGTAAATGATGCTTTTGCACCAACAGAAATGTCGATCGAAGACTCATTGAAGTTAAGAGCAGAGGAGCGTCGTCGTAAAATGAAGGAATTCAATTATAAGTTCCACAACAATGCTGCACGTGTTGAGGAATTTGAAAAAGTACCGGCTTACAAACGTATGGGAATTGATGTAACCAATAATCCAGTCGATAATAACAGATCAAGATTGTCATTAGGATTAGACAGTAACGATGATATCCAATTGCGTTCGAATAATTCTTTTTTACATGATAATGTTGATTAACTAACGCAAATCAAACATGGGTAACCCGAAATTTCTGTCGATTTTTCGGGTTATTTTTTTAACTTCGCATCGCAATTCCTCATAATGGGAATTACAAGAAAAATAAATACATATAACAGTAATTTTCAGATTTACTGAATCTGAATACTACACTATAAAATTTAATATTATGAGTTTATCAGCACAAATCATGGACGAAATGAAAAATGCTATGAGAGCTAAAGATACAGTAGCTTTGGAAGCATTAAGAGCAATCAAATCTGCTATTTTGTTAGCACAGACAGAAAGTGGCGCCAAAGAAGAATTGTCGGCTGATGAAGAAATCAAATTATTACAGCGTTTGGTAAAGCAACGTAAAGACAGTGCGGCTATTTATACTGAACAAAGCCGTCCTGATTTAGCAGAACCGGAAATTGCGCAAGTTGCAGTAATCGAAAAATTTTTGCCGGCACAAATGTCGGAAGCTGATGTGGAAGTTGCAGTTGCTAAAATTATTGCCGATGGTGGTTTTTCGGGCATGGCGGCAATGGGTCAGGTAATGGGAGCAGCTTCTAAAGTGTTAGCTGGTCAAACGGATGGCAAAACCATTTCGAATATTGTTAAAAAGCTTTTAGCATAAACTAGATTATTAGATTGTTTGAAAAAAAAAACTAATAATCTGGAATGGCCCCATAGTTCAATTGGATAGAATATCAGATTCCGGTTCTGACGATTTGGGTTCGAATCCCGATGGGGTCACGGATGAATAAAAGAAGGGTAAAAAAACATCAAGCTCGCTTGAAATGTTTTTTTACCCTTCTTTTATTCTCAAAGCGGAGCTTTGTGGGATCAGCGAAGCTGAATCC
>DATEDY010000358.1:0-6652 GCA_035281405.1 Flavobacterium sp. | reverse complement strand
GGTGTTTGTGAATTGGCTTGTTCTTTAATGACCCAGGTTCGGGCAAGATCTTTATAAAAAACACGTACTTCGACAAATAATTTTGAAGTAGTGGGTTTTTGAGTGGTAAATACGTCCATGTTTTGTTTTTTAGTCGTTTATGATTGCTGCAGTTGCTTATTTCCCCATACAACTTTTAGCGGAACTAAAGTAAGAATTTACCTTAGAATGGATAGCAGGGTAAACACCTTTTTTTTGCAAAAAGTGGTTGGGGTAATGAATGCCTCAATTATGAACAACAAACAACAAACAACAAACAATGAACAACAAACTTTAGGATGTCTTTACCGAAACGCTAATAGAAGGTATAGCCAATTTTGATGCCGCACCGGAAATCAGGAAAGATTCGGGTACCTGTCAATCGGATAATATCTTCCTGAATGGGACAGTCTCCGGCTTCACCGCTTAAAATACCCGCTTCTTCTTCGGGAGATAAATCAGAGTGGGAGCGGATGTGTCTGATACCGGCGCCACAATACCATTCGAGTACAAAATGAGAGCCGATGTGAATCAGTTTACCGTATTTGAATACCACCGAATGCGCCACACGTTGAATGGCATATTGTTTTTCGTATCGTGAAGCATCTACAACGATACTGTCACGGAAATCAAACCCCTGATTTTTGTATTGGTATTCCAAAGCGATGTATTTTCCCTTACCGCTTTGTCCGTTGAGGTACTTTTTCAGTCCCGGTCGGATAATATATCCCTCAGGATCAATTTTTGTCGATTTCAGATAACCGAGATAATAGCCACCTTCAAGTGTTGCCGAGATATTTTTATGCAATTGGATTTCGGCTCCGGCTCTTACGGACGGTCCGTCAAATAAATCGGTTAATGCCAGCGGGGAGAAGGACACAATTATGTTGTTGTCCTCAGGTAGGGATTGTGCAACGGATATTTTCAGGAAAAACAGAAAAAATAATAAATATCCGTTTTTTTTATTCGCTAAGCCATGAGTTAGTGAGTTCATAGAGTAGTGTTTCAGACAAAAAATGATACTTTACTTAAATAGGTTTTTGTGGGATTTTCTTTGTCGAAGAAGAAGAAATTACCCCCTATAGTAAATATACATTTTTGAAAGGAATTTTCCAAAAAAGAAAAGGCGCTAAACAAAAAAAGGGAGCAATGCATCCCTTTTTTGTTAGTATGATAGGTGATCAGGTTACGACTTAAACAGTCCCGATAAAATTTGTACGCCTATGATTATTTTACCGCTGCGGAGTTGGGATTCGGAACCAAACTGATTCGCAATACATGAAATACGCAAGCGATCCAAGATGGTTACCCCAGCGCCAATTTGCCCGAAAGCGAATGGTCTGTGATCTGTAACCTGCAGGCGGTCATAAAACGCATTACTACCCAGATATAAAGCATAATTACCACTAATGAAGAAATTGAATTCCCCATTGTCGGTCGCGATACTTCCGTAGAAATTCCCGCCAAAGCTTCCGTTTCCGGTGGAAGTGTCCACATCATCACTGAATTCGGATATATCCAAAGCGCCTTTCGCATAGCCGTTTATCACGCATTGGAAACGATTGTTTCCCTTATAGAATAAAGGCAATTCGGCATTCAAATACATATTACCACCTCCTGAGGCCAAACGCTTAAAAGCATCAGTATCTTCCACATCAGTCTCTTCCGGGGTTTCTTCGTCGCTTTTCGCATTGCTGACAATGGTTCCGAAAGAAAGACGAAGCGGTCCCATAAAAGCAGAGGTAAGTTCTGATTGGATGGCTGCCCCCGAATTGTTCAATTGCACGGCGGCATTGTTGACGAAGTAAAGATCGTTTTCGTCACTTTTGCTGTAGACCATGGCAAAGAAATCTTCTTTCTTGCTGCCGAAGGATGGGAAAAGCATATTGAAATCATTGGCCTGCGCCATGATTTTATTAAAATAGTCGGCATAGCCTTTCAGATAGCTTTTTTTATGGACAATACGGTTTTGTAATGCTTTGAGTTCGTCCAGGTTGTCAATGTTATCAATATCATCGGCTTCATTTTCCAAATCATTGATTTGTGCCAGTAGCGCTTTTTGTTTTTTCTTGTGATAGGCATAAAAAAATCGGGTAAGGGTATCTGCTCCGGGAACTATCGTATCGGTTATTTTTTTGGATACGATATTGTTTTGTTGTACACGGATTCCGGTGATTTGTGCATGAGCGGTGTTCATCACTCCCAATAGGAGGAGTACTGCAAGGAATTGTACTGTTGTTTTCATGTGCATAGTTTTTAGTGTTTAGTGATGCTAATTTAAGACAATTCTTACAATTATTTTATTTGTGTTGTAATGTCACTAAAACTTTTGCTTGTCTTTTTTGTATTTCGAACGATAGCACAGGAAATCAAATCCCAACAATACTGCTGGGATTTGAATTGCTGGTTTAGGCCGCATTCAATCCGTTGATGGATTCTGATATGGAAGTATTCATACTGGCTATTCCGTTGTCTATTTCAGTCAAAATTGCCTGATAATCGCTTACCATTTTGGACAGCTCTCCCTCTAATCGGGTTACTTCAGCATTGGCATTGTTCTCTTTTAAAAGTTTAATGGCCGATTTAGTCTTAGCAATGGCGTCGTCATAATAGAAGCAGGCATTGGCTCGCTCTTTTAAAAGTTCTTCGCGCAATTCATCGTTTATCTTTTTAAGTTCGTTAGCCACTTCTGATTCCAGTGAGAACTTCATATCATTTTCAGCCTTTGCTATTTCTGCTGTCATTTCATGTCCGACAGTCTCGATATCTTCTTTTTGCTCATTCAATTGTCCGGATAATTCTCTCAGGAAAAATTGAGGTAATGAAAGAATTATCTCTGTAGTTTCCAGTCTCACTACAGGTTTGTCGAAAATGATTTCCTGTGTTTTGGTGGTAAATTTTGGGATATCGGTTTTAATCTCCGTGGTTTTCATGTATACTTCCGGCTTGTTTCCCCAAACACAAGTCATTTTAGTGGTTACTTTTATTCCTCGAACTACCACTTCCGGTTTTTTGAATAAACAAGTGCGAACCATTCGGGTGGCCGGAACATCAAATTTCATGGTTTTTAGTTCCATTTTGACTTCGGGAACATCGAAACTGATGGTTTCTTTTTCCATGGAAAATTTAGGAATATCGAATTTAATGGAAGTGTCTTTCCATTTCACATCGAAGGTGGCATTGATACCGGCTTCCAGGCTGCTCGGCTCTGGTGAATCTTCTGAGATTTTTTTGATTTTTTGGCTGCCTGTTTCCTGAATCTTAGCGATGCGTTCTTCAAATTTTCTTTTTACTTCATCAACTTTTTGTTGAATTCTTTGTTCATTAGTCTGTTCCATAATAATTGTTTTTAAATGATTAAAATTTTTCCCCTTTATAAAACAAAGGGATGCATAGAGTATAAAGTATCAAGGCTACGGAAGCCAATGATGCGATGGGAAGTGCCTGCTCGTCTCCGCTGGAATCTATGGGCGGATGGGTGGCCAGTGCCCAGATGAAAAAACCAAGTGTGGAAAAAAACAGCTGTCCTTTTTTGGTCACATTGAACAGCTTAAAGAGATATATGGGTGTAATAACCATAAGTATGGCAATCACAATCCATAATACCGGCTTATCATTACTCAGTTTAAAGCCTTCAATAATACCGGCTATGGTAATATAAGCGGTTACAATTTCTGTCGGAATAAGTTTCAGCAGACGTTCTTTATAATCGCTAGGTGTTTTAACTGATTTGATGTCTCTGACTTCCTGTTCTGATTTGATTTCACGTGTCATACGGTAACGATTTAATAATTATACATTTCAAAATTACTTCGGCACTACCACCCTATCTATAGGGAAATCCCGAGAACCGGATAGTTTTTCCCCTAACTCCCAATTCGCGGGCGATTAAGCCGATTTATTAAGAAAAAAGTGATATTTTAGCGGTAATCAGGGCATTAGGGAAAAATGATGCGGTAAATAGGGTTTTCCCTAGTAGACCAATAGGAGTGAGGCCCCAACTTTGTAACCAACAATTAACTAAATACTTTGAATGATGAAAAAAACAGTACTTATGGCACTCCTGACTATGGTAATGGTGGGGTGTAAAGAGGAATATAAGGTCCAAAAAACAGATGACAGCCGCCAAGTCATGGGAATGGGATTGACATCAGATTGCTTGGATTTTAAGGAATACGATGCCTTACAAGATTTACAGGATAAGACGGAATGGTTGAAAAAGAATGGTCAAAATGTTTGTGAAAATACTTTGTATGAAAAAGTAAAAGAAGCTCATTTTATTCAACCTGGAAAATTGCAAACACTTTCAAATAAAACGATACAAAAAACATGGGATGAAGTGAATAAGCAAACCAGTGGATTTTCTCTTTATGAAAAATATATCAGTTTTAAAATTGATCCTGTAACTTCAGATGTTATTGATATTATATTGGTAGATGAATTTACAAATAAAGTACCGTGTTATTCTTTGGCGCTTTTCAGATATATCGGAAAAGAGCATGGAGAGAAAGTCAAGCTGAAATTTGGAAAAGCAAGCATAAATTTGAAAAATGTTATTGTTATTGAAGTTCTGGACGACACTAACAAGGTAGTTTCCTATTATGATTATTCGGATGAACCAAAAAGTCGTGGTATAAAATTTCCGATGAGAAGATCTCCTTTTTAAAATCATTACTAGCTATGATGGATTTTGTATTCGAGTTTTTAAAGCCACTTAAAATAATAGTACTGCTCACTTTCTTATTTGCAGTCACTATATTGCAATGGCGAAATACTACACACAGGTATGTTTTGAAAATTCTTGCGGTATGTATATTGACAGAATTGATTAATTCGGCTCTGATAGTCAATGCAAAATCCATTGTACTTTGTTACACTTTAAGCATCATCATTCATCACAGTCTTTGGCTGTCACTTTTGTCACGATTTGTTACTTTTCCTAAAACAGCCTATCTGTTTTTTTTAGGATTTATAGGGTTCGCAATAGTCAACCTTTTTTTTATTGAAGGAACGGATAAGTTCAATTACTTTACCTTTGTGGCAGGGGCATTTTTGTATATCGGACTTTTCATTTATGAGAGCTTCTCTCAATTGAAAAAGGAAAATTTTCCCTTTTTCCTTTCCAATGATTATCTACTGTTGTTAGCTCCCGTTTTTTTCTTCTTCGGACTGAGTTTTATGTTCGGATTCAAGAGTAAGGAAATTACATCATTCCTGATTTTCGGAGATGTAAAATTATATACGTTTATTGCTTACTTCGTCAACATCGTATATTATACCCTACTGAACATCTATATTTATCGCGAAAAAAGACTGCAACATGTATAGTATAGCCTTCGGAATCATTATCGGTTTGTTGTTTGTAATGCTATTGGTGCTTTTTTGCGTACTAATCATCAAACTCTACATCAACAAAGTAAAAAACTACACCAAACTCATTTACCAGAAAGACATCGACTTCCAGAAAGCACTCAACCAAACCATATTGGAAACGCAGGAACAGGTGCTCAATAACATCGCACAGGATCTTCACGACGACGTAGGGCAGCAACTCACGTACATTAACTTCCAATTGGAAAACCTGAAGTTGGACAATGACGATCTCAAACCAACTCTCGAGCCGTTATCCCAATCGGTGGGACAGGTGGCACACTCCATCCGCGGTATCAGTCATTCCCTGAGTAACCAGTTATTGGTACAACAGGATATGATCAAAGCCATTGCCAACGAGGTCAAACGCCTGCAGAAGAATACCAAAATACGCATCAAATCTTCCATTGAAAATAATTCAGGAAAGGAATACAGCACCAATGAAAAAATAGTGGTCTACCGCATCTTTCAGGAAATTACCAACAATTGTTTCAAACACGCGAAGGCTTCAGAAATCAATGTCAGCATTACCACCCAACCGCATTTTAAAATGACGGTGCAGGATAACGGTAAGGGTTTCGACTACAACCAAATAAAAAACCATGCGGCAACACTGGGCATTCACAATATGAGTAACCGTGCTGCGATTATCAATTACGATTTGGCCATCAACACCGTAATAGGTGAGGGCACAACCATTATACTTTCGGAAAAACCAGCAACATGAGCACAAACACTACCATATGCATTATAGACGATCATGCTATCGTCAGACAGGGACTCAAAGAATTGTTGCACAAAATAAGCAACTACAAGGTGATTCACGAGTTTGACAACGGAGAGGAATTTCTGGAAAGCCTGCCGCTTGATCCGCAACCGGATATGTACATTCTCGATTATTCGATGCCAAATAAGAACGGTATAGAAGTACTTCAGACTCTGGAAAATAAAGGAGAAGAATACAAAGTGTTATTGTTAACGCAGCATTTTGATGAGAACATCATTAATACGGCCTACCATCATGGCGCCAGAGGTTTCCTGCATAAAAACTGCAGCGCTGCCGATTTACAGTTCGCCATTGATAATATTGTCAAGATTGGCTATAACAACATCACTGAAATCCTGAAACGCATCCGGAATTACAATGCTTCGGCACCAACAGAAGAAGCCAATATTGTCCTTTCCGACCGCGAACTGACTTTTTTGCAATTGGTTTGCGATGCCAACGAGTTTACCTACGATCAAATGGCCGATATGATGCATC
>DATEDY010000357.1:0-5487 GCA_035281405.1 Flavobacterium sp. | reverse complement strand
ACCTCTTCCCATTTCGAACAGAGAAGTTAAGCCCGCCTGCGCAGATGGTACTGCAATCCTGTGGGAGAGTATGTCGCCGCCTTTCTTTAGTGAAGCCCAGCTTTTTTAAGCTGGGCTTTATTTTTTATAGGTGCAGCGTGTCGGCCTTTTGGCCTCGATCCGCCGCCTTTCTTTAAAAAGCCCTTCACTTTGTGAAGGGCTTTTTTGGTTTTGAGTATTCTGAACTGCTTCTGTAAAACATATTTATTGTAGAATGATTATACTATGTGGTATCAATGAGTTTGATGCAGATGGTTGATCTTTAAATAGATGTATAAAGCTGCTTAAAAGAGAGTATAGATTACGAATGTATTTTATTCCAAGGTTAATGCAAAACAAATTTTGCCTTCTTTTGTTACACTGAAAAAATTTTGGGATTCATTACAATGAATTTCTATCTTATCATTCCAGTTCAATTCACGTAGAAAATTCATTTCTAAAGCATTTATTTCCTGATTTAAGATTGTTTCAGGAGATAAACTATCCAAGCACCATTCCAAATATTTAGTGTTATTTACATGATTTACAATATCTAAATCAGACAACGCGATCCTTCTATCATTGATCTTATGAATTTCATTGTGGATATTGATTCGTGTAAATGATTTTGAAGTAGCTTTCCATTCCGGAAATTTTTCAAAATGTTCGTGTGGTAGTACTATCAATTCTGGTTTTCGTAATTGTGTATTGAAAACAGCCCAATGTGTTGTGGCTCCAGCAATTTTTTCTTCATTGCAATACATTTCAATGTTACGAATTGTTTTATTGCCTTCTAAGCTTTCAACCCAAGTTTTTACAATTACTTTGTCCATCCACTTGGGTAAATTCTTTATTTCTATACGAATTCGACTCAGTACCCATGCTTGATGATGTTTTTGCATGTCGTTAAAACTCAATCCTCCTAAAATCGAATGTTCAGCTGCGGTCAATTGCAATAGATTGCACAAATCTACATATTTTAAAAAGCCATTAGGTGAACATTGGGTAAAGTTGATGTCCCATTCGTGTGAATATATTGATGTAAAGTTTTCTGAAATTGGCATTTTATATGGAAATTATAAATGGAGATAATTTTATTCAATTATCAATTAATTTTGATGTTATGAACTGGATAATTTCTTCAGGATCAGTTTGATAATCGAACCATTTTGAATTGTCAGTTCTTTTAAACCACGTCATTTGTCGTTTCGCAAAGCGTCTTGTGTTTTTTTTAATTTCGTCAACAGCAAATTCAAGTGATATGATTTCATCTAGATAATCAAACAATTCTCGGTATCCTACCGTTTGCAGGGCGTTTAATTTCTTGTTTGGATATAATTCTTTTACTTCATCCAAAAGACCTTGGTTCATCATTATATCGACACGAAGATTGATTCGCTCGTACATTTTTTCTCTATCTGCTTGTAATCCGATAACGATAGGGGTAAAATTTCGTTTATTTTTGCGTTTGCCAATATAAGAGGAATAGGATTTACCCGAACCCAAACAGACTTCCACAAAGCGCTTCATACGCTGTGGATTTTGTAATGTTTGCGGATTTTCAGTTAAGATTTTAGTATAGTAATCAGGATCTGATTCTTTCAATTGCATTTGCAGGTATTCAATACCTTCTAGCTCAAATTTTCGATTGATGTTTTCTCGTATGGAAGGATCAATTTCTGGAAATTCATCAAAACCTTTAAGTACAGCATCAACATATAATCCTGAACCGCCAACCATAATCTGGATGTTGTTTTTTTTAAACAAGCTATCAAGCGTAGTCAAGGCATCGTTTTCAAAATCACCAACTGAATAGGAATCAAATATGGAGATATTTTGAATAAAGTGATGCTTCGCCGCTGCCAATTCCTGTTGAGAGGGAACGGCCGTACCAATATTCATTTCTTTAAAAAACTGTCGGCTATCACATGAAATGATTTCACAACCGAAATGTTGGGCAAGCTGAATGCTTAATGCTGTTTTTCCAATTGCCGTCGGTCCAATAATAGTAATTAAGTAATTCATTTTTCTTGAGATAGACTGGTAATTGACAAAATTAAAATTTTACAATCTTCATTACCCTTCTTTTGTTGATGTAATTCTGGATGATATTTCGGGTGTCCCGATTGTTTTGCATTGGGATGATGATATTTTTTAGTATTTCGATATTGTTGATTTGATGATTCAAATCATAGAAACAATAACCTTTGTAGATGCCATTTTCAAGTAATACGGCGCTTCTTTCGTTCACATTTCGTCCTCTATCAATGATAACCATACTCTGATTGTTGAACTGATGGTTCTCTATGAAATCCTGTACTCGTTTATTATAATCTTCTGTGCTTTCTTTTTCAATGCATGCCCCAAAACATTGCTTTATATCATACTGAAAGCAACTTTTTTTAGTATCATACAAGCCATTGATTTTTTGGCACAATTGATATTTTTCGGTGATTTTGAAAAGCGAGTTTTTACCTTCTTGATTTGTTGTAAAAGAAGTAATTTCTTTTTTACGTCCATCAGCTTTCAAGATTCGTAATGATAAATAACCATTTTGATCTTTTTCTGCATATAAAGCCCAAGGAAATATGGTTTTACGTTGTGAACGATTATAAATTGGCTTATTGATTTTAATTTCGTCACTTTCTTTTAAAAGTGCAATTAATTCGCTTCCGGTTTCTTCAAAAGTAACGGTATACACTTCATGTTGTATTTTTTTACTTTTATTTGTAGTAGCAGTAAAATGCTGGTTTACTCTCTTTTTTATGTTTTTACTTTTGCCGATATAAATCAAATCTCCTTTTTCATTATGAATATAATAAATACCTGTTTTACTTGGTAAAGATTCGACAATATCCAGTAATTTTGGAGACATTCCCGATTTGATTTCGGTTTTTATATATGTTTTTACAATACTTTTCTCGGTATCTTTCGCTAAAAGCATTTTGAAAAGTTTAACTGTGGCCATTGCATCTCCATTTGCTCTATGTCTATCAGCAACAGGAATTCCCAGACCGCGAACCAATTTTCCTAAACTATAAGAGGGTTGATCCGGAATTAGTTTTTTAGATAATTCGACGGTGCAAAGTGTTGGTTTTTGAAAATGAAAGCCTAAACGTCGGAATTCAGTACGGAGAATTCTGTAATCAAAAGAAGCATTGTGTGCTACAATAGTGCAACCTTCTGTAATTTCAATTATTCTTTTTGCAACCTCGAAAAATTTAGGTGCACTGCGAAGCATAGCGTTATTGATTCCTGTCAATTTTACCACAAAGGGCTGAATGGGTATCTCAGGATTGACTAAGCTGATAAATTGGTCTACGACTTCTTGACCATCAAATTTATAGATGGCAATTTCGGTAATACCTTCTTCATTGTATTGACCTCCAGTAGTTTCTATGTCTAGAATTGCGTAAATAATATTTCTTTTTAACCGCTAAGAGCGCAAGGTTTTTCGCAAAGGTCGCAAAAAAAGCTTAGTGTGCATAGCGTAATTTCTTTGCAGGTTAATTTATCTCTCCCCAAATATACTACTTCCTACGCGAATCATATTACTTCCGCACTCAATTGCTAAAGCATAATCACCACTCATACCCATGGAAAGTGTCTGAAAGTTAGGATTTTTTGACTGAGCTTTATCAAAAACAGATTTTAGATATTCAAATTCTTTTTTGATTTGTTGTTTGTTATCAGTAAACGTTGCCATTCCCATTAAACCTACAACGTTTATGTTTGTTGCTGATGAATCATTGCTGATGTAATCGAGAATTTCATCCAACTCATTTTCATCCAAACCGAATTTTGTTTCTTCCTGTGCGATTGATATTTGTAAAAGACAATTCACCTTTTTTCGCCATTTAATACCTAAACGGTTAATCTCTTTTAGAAGCTTCAAACTGTCAACTCCATGAATAAGTTTCACATAAGGAATCATGAATTTGATTTTGTTACTTTGAACATGACCAATCATGTGCCATTCAATATCTTTAGGCATTTGTTGCCATTTTTCGGTCATTTCCTGTATTTTGTTTTCTCCGAAAATACGTTGGCCGGCATTGTAGGCTTCCATCAAATCGCTAACCGGTTTGGTTTTGGAAACGGCAACTAGTGTGACATTATCAGGTAATGAAGATTTTATGGTATCGAGATTTTGTGCTATTGACATACTAATTGTTATAGAGGTCTACTATTTTTTTGTTCTTTTCCCTAATGAATGATCTATATTCAAATAAAAATTCATTTTTTAGGTATTTTTCATTTTCAATGTTATCCCTTTTGAGATTGTATTCAAAATATTGAATTTGATCTTTTTTCTCTTTTTTAGAACGGATGATTTTTATTTTGACATAAATAAGTTCATTGTTTTGGTAGTAAAAATCACTATCAATGTTTTCAGTATATGAATTTGTGTTATGTAGTACTTGATGAAAATGTCCTTTTACTAATTCTGATTTTCTTCTATGCTTTTGTTTTTCAACTCTTGACAAGTTCTCATAAACCTCATTATCTGTATAGTTTACAAATGTTTGATATGAAAATCCACCCGTACCTAAGATTATTCCTTTTCTATTTTTGGTTTCTATTTTCCCTTCAGATATACCATATCTTCCATTTATAGTAGCTATGCTGTCTATTTTTTGAGATAATTTGAATTCATGGTCTTGTGAAAATAGATTTTGACTGATTATAAGTAATAGCAATAGTATTTTTTTCATAAGAACCATAGTGTTATTATAAAATTGAAAGACTGATTTTTAATTAATCTATAGTTCATACACCAAAAGTCCACTTCTGAATTTCGGTTCTATATACGTACTTTTCGGAGGCATAATCAGATTATTGTCGGCCAATAATTTAATTTCACTGATATCAGACGGATATAACATAAAACCAATTTCAAATTCGCCTTCATCAATCATTTCCTTCATATGTAATATGGCTTGTTTACCGGGAATATAATCAATTCGCTCGTCATTACGTAAATCGCCTATTCCTAATATCGGGTGCAACACTGTATCGTATAAAATTTGAGCATCTAAATTTTGAAGAATGTTTTTAGCCTGATCTTTGAATTTGTATTCTAAAGCATAAAAACGACCATCAAGATACATTCCGAATTCGTATTTATGCTTCGGTTGCCATAGTTCTCTTTTTTTATCTTTGATGATGAAATTTTCTGCTAATAATCGAATAAAATCATCTTTTTTATGACCATTTAAATCACGAATAACACGATTGAATTCGTAGATTTTTACATTACTTTCCGCAATCAGAAAACTCATGAAATAATTTAGATTTTTATTACCGGTGTGTTTATCCTGTTCATAAAGCATTTCAGCAGAAGCGGAACGATGATGACCATCAGCAATATACAAATCGGGTATTTTGTCAAAATGATCAACTAATAAATTGATTTCCGTTTCGGTATCTATTTTCCAAAGCGTATGTTTTTCTTTATTTGTTGTTGAG
>DATEDY010000356.1:0-3169 GCA_035281405.1 Flavobacterium sp. | reverse complement strand
ACCATCAATGTGAATAAGGCATATGAAGCGATGTTAAATGGTACGCCTAAGAAGATATCGGCACTTCTTTGGTACAATTGACAAGACAATTTACCATCAGCGACATAGAATTGGAAGAAAGCATGGCAGGGAGGTAGAGCTGCTTTACCATTAGCTACATTCTCTGCAAATGATTTGGAGGTATCCGGTAATACCGAAGGATTCCATGCGGATACCAGCATTCTGCGGCTGTTTGGGTTGGTTTTCAGGGTTTCGATAAGTTCTTTGATCTGGTCGATTTCTTCACTGTTCCAGTTGCGCCATTGATGGCCGTATACCGGGCCCAAATCGCCGTTGTCATCTGCCCATTCATCCCAAATACGCACACCATTTTCTTTTAGATAAGCGATATTGGTTTCCCCTTTCAGGAACCAAAGCAATTCATGAACAATAGATTTTAGGTGCAGTTTTTTAGTGGTTACCATTGGGAAACCTTCACTTAAATCAAAACGCATCTGATAACCGAAAACACTTTTAGTTCCCGTACCTGTTCTGTCTCCTTTTTGATTTCCGCTGTCTAAAACGTGCTTTACTAAATCTAAATACTGTTTCATTTTTATAACTTATTGCCTACTGCCTGTTATGATTCTCTTTTTGAAATTTCGTCTCTGATGTTGGCTGCTTTTTCGTAATCTTCTTCCTGAACTGCCTGCTCCAGCATTTCGTGTAATTCTGAAAGGCTGAATTTGGAATACATACTTTTGCTGTCTTCTCCTTCTTGCATTCCGAAAGTTTCTGGAGTAGAAAGAATATCATCTATGTTTTCATCCGGGTTTTCAGTTTCGGGATTGACTTTTAGGTAAATACCGGCTTTGTCCAGAATGTTTTTGTATGTAAATATGGGTGCGTTGAAGCGCAGAGCCAAAGCAATGGCATCTGATGTTCTGGCATCTATGATTTCCTCTATTTTGTCTCTTTCACAAATCATACTGGAGTAGAAAACACCATCTACCAGTTTGTGGATTATGACTTGTTTGATGACAATGTCAAAACGTTCTGCAAAATTCTTGAATAAATCATGGGTTAACGGGCGGGGTGGTTTGATTTCTTTTTCTAACGCGATAGCGATAGATTGTGCTTCAAAAGCACCAATTACAATTGGTAATTTGCGATCCCCATCAACTTCATTTAAAATTAATGCATAAGCCCCGTTTTGGGTTTGACTGTAGGATATTCCTTTTATAGATAGCTTTACTAAACTCATTTTATGGCTGTGAATATATCATTGCAAAGTAACGAAAAACTTTGGGTTGTAGAAATAAAAAAGAGTCACAAATTGTGACTCTTTTGATTGGTTTTCGGAAAACCTTTATGAATTTTGTGCCTTGAAGGCTTTTAATTTTTCAATTAATTTCGGTAATACTTCAAAAGCGTCACCTACAACACCATAATCAGCCACTTTGAAGAAAGGTGCTTCAGGATCAGAGTTGATAGCTACTTTTACTTTTGAAGAGTTGATTCCGGCAATGTGCTGGATAGCTCCAGAGATACCTACCGCAATGTATAAATTAGTTGCTACCGGTTTTCCTGTTTGTCCTACGTGTTCACTGTGAGGTCTCCATCCTAGATCAGATACCGGTTTAGAACAAGCAGTTGCAGCACCTAATACTGAAGCTAATTCTTCGATTAGTCCCCAGTTCTCCGGTCCTTTTAATCCGCGACCACCTGATACTACTACGTCAGCATCGGCGATAGTTACTTTTCCAGAACCTTTCTCAACAGATTGTACTTTTACGCCGAAATCCGCATCAGAGATTGATGGAGCAAAATCTTCAGCAGCAGCTGCGCCAGTAGATTCTACTAAACCAAAACTGTTTTTACCGATAGCCAATACTTTAACATCAGTAGTGATTTCTGTAATGTTGAATGCTTTGTTAGAGAATGCATTTCTTTTCACTTGGAAAGGAGAAGTGCTAACAGGTAAAGCCACAACGTTTGAAGCGTAACCTGCATTCAGGCCTACTGCTACAAGAGGAGCAACGTATAAACTATCAGTAGTAGAAGATAAGATAACGATTTTAGCGCTTTCTTTTTCTGCTGCTTGTTTGATAGCGTCAGCATAAGCTTTAGCAGTAAAGTTAGCTAATTTATCGTTAGTTACTTTTAATACTTTATCTACACCGTATTTTCCTAATTCGGAAACGTCACCAGCGTTGATGGTTAAAGCGGTTACGGTTGTGCCTGTAGATTCGGCAATTTTCTTTGCATAAGAAGCTAATTCAAAAGCTACTTTCTTGAATTTTCCTTCTGCTGATTCTGCGTATATTAATATAGACATGGTTTCTTAAATTTTTAATGTTAAAAAGTTTAAAGGTTAAAGTTCCTTTTTGAGGGAACAGTCGCTTCAAACTAGATCACTTTAGCTTCGTTGTGTAATAAGTTGATTAATTCATCTAAATTATCAGGGCTTACTAATTTCACTGCTGATTTTGGAGCTGGTTTTTCAAATTTCACCGCTTTAGTTGCCACATCAGCACCAACCGGTTCAAGAACCTGTAATGCTTTGGTTCTAGCTGTCATGATACCGCGCATGTTCGGGATACGTAAGTCTTTCTCTTCAACCAAACCTTTTTGACCACCTACGATCAATGGTAAAGTTGTAGTTACTGTTTCTTTTCCACCGTCGATCTCACGAATAGCAGTAGCGTTGTTACCTTCTACTTTTAAATCGATACAAGAGTTCACGAAGTTAGATCCTAAAATTCCGGCAATCATACCTGGCACCATACCTCCGTTATAATCTAGAGATTCTCTACCTGCGATTACTAAGTCATAACCACCAGTTTTGATTACTTCTGCTAATTGCTTAGCTACGAATAAACCGTCTGTTGGATTAGCGTTGATGCGGATTGCTTCGTTTGCGCCGATAGCCAATGCTTTTCTTAAAGTAGGTTCAGTATCCGGACCTCCAACGTTTACAACTGTCACGTTAGCGCCTTGTTGCTCTTGGAACCAGATAGCTCTTGTCAAACCAAATTCATCATTTGGATTAATTACATATTGTACACCGTTAGTGTCAAATTCTGAATCACCATTGGTAAAGTTAATTTTTGAAGTAGTATCAGGCACGTGGCTGATGCAAACTAATATTTTCATCGTTTAATAAATTGGTTTTTACAAAATTGAAGCA
>DATEDY010000355.1:0-2437 GCA_035281405.1 Flavobacterium sp. | reverse complement strand
AATGTCAGCCGAAAAGATAAACAGTATTAAAGCAAATACTTATGTTTCCACAAATGGTACCGGAAATGAAAAAGGAATAGGTATGGGATTGCAATTGGTGAAACGTTTTGCCGATATGATGGATTGCAAAATTGATTTCGAAAGTATGCCTGGAGAAGGTACTAAAGTTAAGATCCTGTTTTAAAAGAAAACCCCAAGCAAGACTCAGGGTTTTGCTGCCAAACAAAATAAACTACAGTATGAACTTTTTATAATTATTTTTTTTAAAGAAGTAATTTGATTTAGGCTGATTCTTACTTTGTGATAAGTTTGATTAACAATTTTAAAGGGTATTTTTGGAAACCATCTTGCTAACATCACAACCACCCCATTCTATTAGTGTAAAACCATTCCTTTTTGTTTTTTGAATTTCCTGCTCTTTAATTTCAAAGTGTTTATCTGTTTTATAGAATTCCATCATTACCCTGATTGAAGTTTTAGGAGAAGGTTTAACTATATTCTCAGATATTTCATTGTACTTTTCATTCAATGTGAAATGAATAAAATTGAATTCGTTTTGTTCTAAAATAGGTAGCCAATATTGTATGAAGTCATTAGTTTCATAGGTGTTTAAGCCAATATGCTCTAATTTTTCCGTTAGAAACCCAATCAAATTTTTCTTTTCCACTACAAATCCTTCCTTGTATTGATAATGTTCAGGTTCAAACCGAATGTCACCATCCCAAAATAAAGAAGTGTAAAAGCGTTTTGTTTTTGTATCCCAGATTTTGCCGTCGGGATATGCTTTTACATTCCAACTGTCTTCATATTTTGGATATGTAGTTGCCAATTGTCCTTTAAAATTGATTTTAAGATTGATATCTTCTTCTTTTTCAGGATATAAATAAATAACTGGCTTGGCGACTTTAAGATTTTCGACTTCACGAACATTCGGATCAGGCTCAAGTTTTATCAGCAAGTTTGAGTTACTTTTGCCAACAACCATCTTCTTTTCAATCATTCCCATGAAGTTGAATGAAATAATATCAAATACTCTGCAGGTAATTTTGAAACTTCCGTCAAAATTTGATTGCACTCTTTCTTTTGTATTTAAATTTTCAACGTTTGCACCGGGTATTGGTCCTTCACAATCAATCACAATTCCCGAAAGTTCAACTTTTTCCTGATGGATATTCAAGCTGGGCTTTTTAGCATAGAAGAACCGTAATCCATTGATGTATTTTTTGGTTCTTTCTTTTGATGTGATAACAACAATACCTTTTTCTGCCTGTTTTCCAAACTTTTCAGTGAATGCTTTATCATTTATTATCTCAACTTTTTCAATGTCAGAAGAAGAAATCTTTGAAAATACTTTTTTGTGTACTGAAACAGAATCTAAAAGATATAAGGCATCTGGATTTTGTTCGATTGTTTTATGATTGGTTAGATTATCTTCAACTGTTTTTTTAGGGTTGTTTTGAGCAAATGATGTAATTGTTATAACTAGTAATAGGATTTGATAAAGGTATTTTTTCATTAGATTTTTTTATTTTTTTAAAACAGCTGGCTTACCATCTTTGGTTTTCACAACAACAACTCCTTTTGAACCTTTCTGACCGAATTTTTTAATAGCATCTTTTACTTCATAAACAACTATTGACTCAATCTCTTGTTTATTTAGCGGATAATAGGGTGAAGTAGGATTAGGGCCAAACATTTCTTTTTCACTGTATTCAATGCCATTCACGATGTATAATGGTTCTTCAAGTTCCATTACAGTTTCGGCTTCACGGATATCTTTAGCGTTATTGGAAACCTTTCCATCGATAAGAATTAATGGCGGTTCTTTTTTGAGAGTAACTTTTTTGCTTTCAGGTTCCTGTTTTTTTTCCGGAACTTCTTCGGTTTTTATGTGTTTTACTCCAATGGCATTAAAAACTTCTCCTCTCATCATTGTAGAAGATTGTCTCTCACGCTCATCTGTCTCAATAGTTACCTTGGCTGGTTCTCTGAAAATAAGACTGTCGTTAATCATCCAGCTTGTTGTGAGCGTTCTTGTGGCGATTTGTGTTTTTAATCGGATTTGTTTCTCCTGAGCTTTTTTCGTTTCTTTCTTCTCGACTATTTTGGTGGTAGTGTCAGTGGTTATAATGGGAGGTTCCGAAGCTTGAGGAACTGTAGTCTCTTCTATAACTATTTTGTTTTCTTGTGATAAAATTGTTTTTTCTTTCTTAAAAACCTGATACGCAAAAACGGTTCCAACCACAATGGAAGCAGCTACAGCAAATTTTTTCCATCCTGAATTGACGCTTTTTTGTTGCTTGTATATTTGGGTGTCCAATTTAGCATCCACACGGGACCAGACTTTTTCAAACCCAGGAAAATCCGTGGATTCGGAATTGTCGGCTGCTTTTTTAAATTGTTCGAATAAATTATCTTGATGTTCCATTACTTACTT
>DATEDY010000354.1:0-5352 GCA_035281405.1 Flavobacterium sp. | reverse complement strand
CCAAACTGTCAGATTGATGTTTACGAACGCAATAAAGCAGATGATAGCTTCGGTTTTGGGGTCGTATTCTCGGATGAAACTCTTGGCGAATTCTTAACCCGTGATACACAATCCTATGAATTAATACGAAGTAAATTTGCGTATTGGGACGATATTGTCGTAGCTCGTGATGGTGAAAAAGTAAGTGTCTCAGGAAACGGATTTTGTGGATGTTCACGAAAAACACTTTTACAATTATTACAGCAAAGATGCATTGAAGAAGGTGTAAATCTTCATTTCGAGCAAAATAGGGAAGATTTATCACAATTTAAAGATAGTGATGTAATTGTCGCTGCTGACGGTATCGGAAGTGCTATCCGTACACAATTTACCAATGATTTTGGAACTTCTGTAAAACTTCAAAAGAATAGATTTGTTTGGTTAGGTTCCACAAAGCCTTTAGATGCTTTTACTTATTTTTTCAGAACAACTGAATTTGGCACTTTCGTTGCGCATACTTACCAATACGAAGCTGGTATGAGTACCTGGATTTTTGAATGTTCAGAGGAAACTTGGCAAAAAGCTGGATTTGAAGTTGAAAACGAAGCTACTACTGTCCAAAAAATCTCGGATATTTTTAAAAATGAATTGGAAGGACATCAGCTGATTACGAACAGATCACACTGGCGTCAATTCCCGCATGTAACCAATCAAAAATGGTATAAAGACAATATCGTTTTATTAGGCGACGCCAAAGCAACCGCACATTTTTCAATTGGTTCAGGAACTAAATTGGCCATGGAATGTGCCATTGCACTATCAGATGCTATTGTTGAAAATCAAAATAATACAACTGCAGCTTTTGAACAATATGAACATTCCAGAAGAAACCGTGTGGAAATGATTCAACATGCCGCTAATGTTTCTTTGGATTGGTTTGAGCATATGGATCGACATGTTCAGCATGATTTTCAGCAGTTTGCCTTCGGAGTTATGACAAGATCTAAGAAAGTTACATTTGAAAATTTAGCAATTCGTGATGCTTCTTTCCCGGAAAAAGTACTGGCAGAATTTAATGCAAAAATTGGAACTGACAGTAAAAACCCAGCCGCTTTTACTCATTTTAAACTAAGAGAAATGACATTGCAAAACAGAATTGTGATGTCGCCTATGGGACAATATACCGCAGAGGATGGCATCCCAAACGACTGGCATTTTGCACATTATACAACACGCGCATTAGGTGGAGTTGGATTGATTATTGCAGAAATGACTGCCGTTTCAAATAACGGAAGAATCACTCTAGGATGTACTGGATTGTATTCACAAAATCAAATGGTTAGCTGGAAAAAAATAAATGATTTTATTCATAAAAATACACAAACAAAAATTGGAATTCAATTAGGACATTCAGGACGAAAAGGCGCGATTAAAAAACCATGGGAAGGTAGTTCTGAACCTATTGATAAACCATGGGAATTGATTTCAGCTTCCCCTATTCCATTCAATGAAAAACTGGCTACCCCGAAAGAAATGTCTATATCCGACATGAATCAAATTGCTTCGGAATTTGTTCAAGCTACCAAAAATGCTGATGAAGCTGGATTTGATATGATTGAATTACAGGCGCATCATGGGTTTTTACTAGCCTCTTTCCTATCGCCACTAACCAATAACAGAACAGATGAATTTGGTGGTTCTATAGAAAACCGATTAAAATTCCCAATTCGCGTTTTTACTGAAATGCGCAAAGTATTTCCTAAAGACAAACCGATGTCTGTCCGAATATCTGCATGTGATTGGGCTGATAATGGAATTTCTGAAGAAGATGTTATCAGAATTACAGAATCATTCAAGAATGCAGGTGCAGATATCATTAGCGTTTCTACTGGTAATACGGTTGCCCATCAAAAACCACAAACCGGTAGAATGTGGCAGACTCCATTTTCTGATATGGTTAGAAATACAGTTCATATTCCAACTATTACTGCCGGATATATTCAGGATATCGACCAGATTAATACAATTATTCTAAACGGTCGTGCTGACTTGGTATCACTGGGAAGACCATTGTTACTTGATCCGTATTTTGTACGTAACGCGCAGGCTTATGAAAACTTCAGACCAACCGATATTCCCCAACAATATATGGCTGGTACTACACATCTGTATCCATTGAAAGCTTCAGAAAGAAAAATGATAGAAGGAATGAAAAAAGCTTTGAAACCGGAAAGTCACAAAATAATTAAGAATTAGGAAGCCATGAATAACATTAACAATAAAAAAGTACTGTTCAGATATTATAGTGATGTCTTAGAAGAAGAAACCGTAGAAACAATGTGGGCAGAAACCCTTGATGAAGAAAATGGCATATATAGACTTGATAGTATTCCTTTTTACGGACCATTAATTGCCACTGATGACATTTTTTATGCTGAATTTGATGAAAAAGAAAGTGGCTTGACGTTCAGGGAAGTAGTCGAGTATTCAGGCAACTCAGTCGTACAAGTAGTAATTACTGAGGAAAGTTTCAATAAAGAAATTTTAAGAGATGAACTTCGTGACTTGAACTGCTTGTCAGAAGGATTAAACGATACTTTTTTCTCTGTTGAAATACTAGAAGCTATTGATTATAAGATAATCAAAACATTACTTGATGATTATGAAGAAAAAGGCATCATTTCTTATGCAGAACCTATTCTTTCCGTAAAACATTCTGACGATATCGCTTAAACTACAGACCAACAACCAACTAAATGAAACATTACGAAGATAATTTCGCTCACCATAATTTACCCGAATCAGGCCTACAACCGGATTACACATTTTTAGATTTACCACAATTCAGCCAACCTGAAATGCTTAACTGTGTGGAACGTTTATTGGATGTTCACATTGAAAATGGAAATGGAGATGCTGTTTGTATTCAAACATTTGATGAAAAATGGACGTATAACGATTTGTATGAAAAAGCCAATCAGATTGCTCATGTTTTAGTGAATGATTTAGGTTTAAAATCAGGAAATCGTGTATTGATCCGTTCTGCAAATAATCCAATGATGGTAGCCTGTTGGTATGCCATTTTAAAAGCGGGTGGAATTGTTGTCGCTACAATGCCTTTATTACGTTCCAAAGAATTGACAACAATTATTGATTGTGCAGAAATCACCCATGTATTGTGTGACAGTGCGTTATCCGAAGAAATGGAATTGGTAAATTCTCCTTTTCTCAAGAGAATCTGTTACTACAGAAATTCGGAATTAGAAAGTTTAATGGTATCAAAACCAACAACATTTTCGAACTTTCATACAAAATCAGATAGTGTCGCATTAATTGGTTTTACTTCGGGAACTACTGGATTACCAAAAATGACGGCGCATTATCACAAAGACATTCTAAATATCTGCGAAGCCTTTCCGCAATATTCTTTACAACCAACAAGAGATGATGTTTTCACAGGAAGTCCGCCTCTGGGATTTACTTTTGGTTTAGGCGGATTGGTTTTGTTTCCAATGTATTTTGGCGCATCAACTTTTTTAATGGAAAAACCTACGCCTGATTTACTTTTGCAAGCCATTCAAGATTATAAAGTATCAATCTGTTTTACTGCACCAACCGCATGGCGTGTTTTGGCATCAAAAGCAATGGATTTCGATATATCCAGTCTCCGCAAATGTGTATCCGCTGGTGAAACCTTACCACTAAAAGTATGGGAAGATTGGTACAATACAACAGGCTTGAAAATTATTGATGGTATTGGTGCCACAGAAATGCTCCATATTTTTATTTCTTCTAATGATACCAATATGAAGCCTGGCGCCACAGGAGTTGCAATTACTGGTTATGAAGCTAGAATTATTGACAATAAAGGTAATGAAGTTGCAAGAAACGAGCCTGGGAAATTGGCTGTAAGAGGTATTACAGGCTGTAAATATTTAAACCGAGAAGAAAAGCAGCGTGAATATGTACAAAATGGTTGGAACTTAACAGGCGATATATTCCGTCAGGATGAAGACGGTTTCTTTTGGTTTGTTGCCCGAGGTGATGATATGATTATCTCTTCAGGTTATAACATTGCTGCTATTGAAGTAGAAAGCGTACTTTTAACACACGAAGACATTCAGGAATGTGCGGTAGTTGGTTTACCGGATGAAGAACGCGGCATGTTGGTTTGTGCTCATATTGTCTTAAAAGATAAAACAAAAGGCAACGATGAATTGGCAAAAAGCATTCAGCAGTGGTTCAAAGAAGTATCAGCGCCATACAAATACCCTCGAGTAATTAATTTTATTGATGTTTTACCTAAGACTGAAACCGGTAAAATTCAACGATTTAAATTGAAATAATACTTAATTTTATAGACATGAAGTATTTTATAAAAACAGAAAAAATTCGTTTCCAACATATTGATTTTGCAGGAATAGTTTTCTATCCGAGATTCCTGGAAATGTTAAACGGATTAGTGGAAGATTGGTTTGAGGAAGCACTTGACCGACCTTTTTCCAAAATGCATGAAACTAACGGAATTCCTACTGTTGATTTGAAAGTTCAGTTCAAAAAAGCGGCTCGTTTAGGCGAGGTGATCATCAAAGAATTATGGGTTAAAGAATTAAGAAGCTCTTCCCTACTTTGCGCCTTTTTATTCAAAAACCAGCTAGGTGAAACCATTTTAGAAGGAGAAGTTACTTTGGTTAACGTAAAAATTGCCGACGACAGAAAAACAATTGCTGCGGAAGCCTTTAGTGATCAAATGAGAGCAAAAATCAGTTATTTTCTTATAACAGAATAAATAATCATGGAATTTAAAAAATTTAAAGCGGCTACAGTCCAAACATCACCGGTTTTTCTTAATGTGGAAAAAACGATTGATAAAGCCATTTCATTTGTAAAAGATGCTGCTGCTAACGGAGCGAAACTAATTGCTTTTCCCGAAGTTTTTGTAGCAGGTTATCCGTATTGGAATTGGGTTATGACTCCCGTTCAAGGCAGTAAATGGTATGAAGAATTGTATAAAAATTCGGTAACAACCGAAGATACTGATATGCAGCGATTGTATCAAGCGGCTAAAGAAAATGATATTCATATCGTTATTGGAATCAACGAACGTGGTAACAGTTATGGAGAAATTTACAATACGAATCTAATCATTGACAATAAAGGCAAACTAATCGGAAGACACCGTAAACTGGTTCCAACTTGGGCAGAAAAATTAACCTGGACATCAGGAGATGGTTCGTCATTAAAAGTTTATGATACAGAAATTGGTCCTATCGGTACATTAGCTTGTGGTGAGAATACGAACACTTTAGCTCGATTTACATTACTTTCACAAGGTGAATTGATTCATATAGCGAATTACATTTCGTTACCTGT
>DATEDY010000353.1:0-4724 GCA_035281405.1 Flavobacterium sp. | reverse complement strand
AAAGCAAATCCAAATAAACCAGGGGTTGGTACTGTTGTTGAAGCGTTCCTTGATAAAGGACGTGGATATGTTTCTACAGTATTGGTTCAAGCCGGGACAGTAAAGGTGGGTGATTATATCTTAGCGGGTAAAAATCACGGAAAGATCAAGGCAATGCAAGATGAACGTGGTAAAAACGTTAAAGAAGCAGGTCCTTCTACGCCAATATCTATCTTAGGTCTTGATGGTGCGCCAACAGCGGGTGATAAGTTTACCATTTACGAAGATGAACGTGAAGCAAAACAAATTGCTGCAAAACGTACACAGTTAATGCGTGAGCAATCAGTTCGTGTTCAACGTCACATTACATTGGATGAAATTGGTCGTCGTATCGCTTTAGGTCAGTTCAAAGAATTGAACATAATCCTTAAAGGGGACGTGGATGGTTCAGTTGAAGCATTATCTGATTCATTCTCTAAATTATCAACAGAAGAAATTCAAATCAATATCATTCATAAAGGAGTAGGTGCAATTACTGAATCTGATGTAATGTTAGCTTCTGCTTCAGATGCGATTATTATCGGATTTAACGTTCGCCCTGCTGGAAATGCGAAGCAATTGGCAGAGAAAGAAGAAATCGATATCCGTCACTATTCAATCATTTACGCTGCAATCGACGATTTACGTGATGCAATGGAAGGAATGCTTTCTCCGGAAATGAAAGAGGAAATTACCGGTACTGCTGAAATTAGAGAGTTATTCAAAATTTCTAAAGTGGGTACAATTGCAGGATGTATGGTAACGGATGGTAAAGTCTTCCGTGCGAATAAAATCCGCTTAATCCGTGAAGGAGTGGTGATTTACACAGGTGAATTAATTGCCTTGAAACGTTTCAAAGATGATGTAAAAGAAGTTTCTAAAGGATATGATTGTGGTATGCAGATCAAAGGCTACAACGATATCCAGGAATACGATATCATCGAAGGATTCACTGAAGTTGCTGTAAAGAAAAAACTGAAATAATACTTCAAATACTCTATAAAACTCCGATTCGTCGGAGTTTTTTGTTTTTGGTTGATTTTATATAAAAAAGAAAGTTACCTTTGGTTCGCTTTTTTATAGATATGAAATACACTGCCTTTTTATTATTTCTTGTAATCGGCTTTTGCCAAAATCAAAAATCAATTGCAAAAGAAGAATTTAAATCTTCCAATTATGATGCAGTTTCTGAACAAGCATTAAAATACTGTGTTAAAAATAACCTACAGAAAAATTATTATATGTTGGTTGACTTGAATGTTCATTCAGGAAAAAAACGTTTTTATATCTATGATTTTAATAAAGATTCTATTGTGAAATCTTACATGGTAAGTCATGGATGCGGGGATAATAAATGGAGTTCTACTTTTACAAAAGACAATCCTAAAATCAGTAATGAATTTGATTCTCATTGTTCGTCAGTGGGTAAATACATTATAGGAGAAAGAGGTTCAAGTCAATGGGGAATTCGTGTTAAATATTTGTTGAAAGGGAAAGATAAAACGAATTCTAATGCTTTGGAAAGAGCTATTGTTTTGCATTCTTGGGAGGAAATTCCTGATGATGAAGTTTATCCGAAAGGAACTCCGGAAGGATGGGGTTGTCCCGCAGTGTCTAATGCAGCAATGAAGGAGATTGATGCGAAACTGAAAAAATCGGTAAAACCAGTATTGTTATGGGTAATAAAAAGTTAAGGCTTCCAAATGGAAGCCTTAACTTTTTATTGTTTATTTTGAGTCAAATAATAGACGGGTATTCCTGCAAGCATGATTAATACACCCCAGCCGCAAGTACTGGTTCTGTCGATTAACAGCATGACACAAATAGCAGATGCGACTAATATGTATAAAGCGGGTAAAAAAGGATAGGCAAAAGCTTTGTAAGGTCTTTCAACATTCGGCATTTTTTTACGTAAAATGAAAATTCCGTAAATGGTAAGGATATAGAAAATGATGACAATAATCATTACAAAGTCTAATAAATCACCATATTTTCCAGTCAAACACAATGCAGAAGCCCAAATACACTGGATCCATAATCCCCAGCCTGGCACGCTTGCTTTGTTTAAGTTGGCTGCTTTTTTGAAGAATAACCCGTCTTTTGCCATTGTGTAATAAACACGAGAACCAGCCATAATCAAACCATTGTTGCAACCAAAAGTCGAAATCATAATCATTACTGCAATGATAATGGTTCCGGTGGCGCCAAAAATATGTTCAGAGGCTACCACGGCAACCCTGTCAGACGGAGCAAAAGCAATTTCTTGTAGTGGCATTACGGCTAAATACATCACATTAGCCAAAACATAGATGATACTTACAATTAGAGTTCCTAAGAACAAACTCAATCCTACATTACGTTCCGGGTTTTTAATTTCTCCGGATATAAAAGTTACACCATTCCAGGCATCACTTGAAAATAAGGAACCTACCATGGATGCGGCAATAGCAGAAAGCAATGCATATCCTCCAATTTCTCCCCAAAGGCTGGTTTCTTTATTGAAAGACTTTGCAGACCATGCATTAGTCCAGTTCGCATCCCATACGTCGCTTTTTGCAGCTAATACTAATCCGAAGATGATTAGTCCAAACAACGAAGCAATTTTGGTTATGGTAAATATTTTTTGAATAATTTTTCCGTTTTTAACACCTCTGCTATTGATGTAGGTTAGTAAAACTATGGTAACTATCGATACCAGCTGGGCAGCACTCAGTTTGAAAGATGAAGTGTCAATTAAGAAATTGTTTTCACTAAACGACGGAATTAAATAGGCGGCGAATTTTGAAAATGCAACACCCACCGCAGCAATGGTTCCTGTTTGAATTACTGCGAAAAAACTCCAACCGTATAAAAAGGCAATCAATTTGTTATAAGCTTCTTTTAAATAGACATATTGTCCGCCAGCTTGTGGAAACATGGCGCTCAACTCGCCGTAACTTACAGCTGCTGTCATGGTAATTAATGCAGATACAATCCAAATCAACACCAGCCAGCCAGCACTGCCTATGTTTCTGGTAATATCTGCACTCACAATAAAAATACCCGAGCCAATCATAGAACCTACCACTAATAGTGTGGCGTCCAGTAATCCTAACTCGCGTTTAAAATTTTGTTTTTCTTCTTGCATAATTATTGGGTTAGTTTGGATAAAGATATAAAAACTAATTTTACATGACGTTTTTTTGTAACTTTAGGGATAAATCATAATGTTATGGAAACGAATAAAGAGTATACAAACGGGGAGGTGACTATTGTTTGGAAGCCTCAACTTTGTCAGCACTCCGCAATTTGTGCACGAGGACTTCCAGGTGTTTTTAAGCCCAAAGAAAAACCTTGGATTCATCCACATGGCGCAACTTCTGAAGAAATCATTGCACAAGTGGCTAAATGCCCTTCAGGAGCCTTGTCGGGATATTATAATCATACTAAAGAGAATGAATAATATGACTAAAAATGAATTGATCCTAAATGAGGACAAAAAAAGATTTGAATTAGAAGTAGAGGGTAAAACCGCATTCATAGAATTTATTTTAAATAACGAGAATATCATTTTTTTAACACATACTGAAGTTCCGAGAGCATTAGAAGGGAAAGGAGCTGGTTCTGCTATCGTGTCGAAAACACTGGAGTATATTCAAGAGAAAGGATTTACATTGGCGCCTTTGTGTCCTTTTGTAGCGGCCTATGTCAAACGTCATCAGGAATGGAAAGTGATTTTGGCTAAAGGATTTAATGTGTAGTTTTTTATTTTATAAAATACTGATTGACGAAACTGCCACTGCACAGTAAATTTCTATCTTTGCCGTATGAATGAAAACTTAAACCCAAATAAAGATCGTTTTACTTCTGAAGAAGTCGATATTGAAAAGGCATTGCGTCCGCTTTCTTTTGATGATTTTACCGGACAGGATCAGGTGCTGGAAAATTTAAAAATTTTTGTCCAGGCAGCTAACTTGCGAGGCGAGGCATTAGATCATACTTTGTTCCACGGTCCTCCGGGATTGGGAAAAACGACTTTGGCTAATATATTGGCTAATGAATTGGGTGTAAGTATTAAAATTACTTCTGGACCTGTATTGGATAAACCGGGTGATTTAGCTGGTTTACTGACCAACTTGGACGAAAGAGATGTTTTGTTCATTGATGAAATTCATCGTTTGAGCCCAATCGTGGAAGAATACCTGTATTCGGCAATGGAGGATTTTAAGATCGATATCATGATTGAGTCCGGGCCTAATGCCAGAACAGTTCAAATCAATCTTAATCCGTTTACATTGGTTGGGGCAACAACACGTTCTGGATTGTTGACTGCTCCCATGCGTGCCCGCTTCGGAATCCAATCGAGACTACAATATTATAATACCGAATTATTAACCACAATCGTTCAGCGAAGTTCATCTATTTTAAGAATGCCTATTTCCATGGAAGCGGCTATTGAAATTGCTGGACGTAGCCGTGGAACACCTCGTATTGCTAATGCATTATTACGTCGTGTTCGTGATTTTGCTCAAATCAAAGGCAATGGAAAAATCGATATCGAAATCGCTCGGTTTGCATTGAAAGCGTTGCATGTCGATGCACATGGATTGGACGAAATGGATAACAAAATACTGACAACCATTATTGATAAATTTAAAGGTGGACCAGTTGGTTTATCAACCTTGGCAACCGCTGTTTCTGATAGTGGTGAAACTATAGAGGAGGTT
>DATEDY010000352.1:0-4389 GCA_035281405.1 Flavobacterium sp. | reverse complement strand
AAAGATTTAGAAATTGTTTTTAAAAACCTTTATAATAATTTAGAAATCGCAAGAAGTAAGTGTAAAGAATAACGGCAAGGATGTTTTTTTGTAGAAACTAACAAAATAAATTCCTGACCAAACAAAGTAAGACTTGGGAAGTACAAAGTAAGCCTTGGAAGAAGCGAAGTAAGCTTCGGAAGACGTGAAGTAGAGCTTGGAAGAGACAAAGTATGGCTTGGGAAGAGTTAAGTAAGCCTTGGGAAAGACAAAGTATGGCTTGGAAGAGGCAAAGTAAGCCTTGGGAAGAGCTAAGTAAGGCTTGGAAGTAACAAAGTAAGCCTCGCTGAAAGAAAATTTTGATTCATCATTCCTTTTTTAAAAAATAATTGTAATCCAGATATAATTTATTCAGCTTCTTGAAGTTATATATACTATACAATGCATAAATTAGTAAAATGGAAAAAGCGTTTAATAATGTAATTACAGCAATGGTCTTCTGGCAGATAATAGTGCTCGTCTTGTCCATAGCATTGGTGTATTGTATTATGAAACTCTACAAGAAATGGATTAAAGACCTGGAATGAAATTTTCGAAAAAATAGATAACAATAAAAAACTCCGGTTCATGCCGGAGTTTTACTTTTTAGTGATTACTGATCTGAACACAGTTTTCAGATAGGATACTGATTTTATCGTTTGTCTTCTTAAGGATTATTCCACAACGTTGGTCATCATTAAATGCAGTTCCTTTAAAACTGCCGTTACCAATCCAATGACTGTTGACCACAGCGGTGTTTCCGTTTAAAATTACTTTAATCTCTTTACGTACAGATTGCGCTATCGTATAATTGTTCGCAGGCGCAAACATGGCGATGCTTTCTTTTTTATCACTCGTAGAACCTACAGAGGAAAAATAGATATAATTGTCATCAAGCAGCTCTTTTAGTTTGAGGGTGTCACGGGTACTCCAGCTTTGGTCATAAGCAGCAACAAAATCTTTGACTTCTGTTTCGGTTAATACATCTGAAGAAGCTGAGTTACTAGTACAGCTACTATAAAACGGTAATAAAATGGCGGCATATAAAAGAGTACGCATCATGATGGGTTGGGTTTTAAAGTTATCTTTTTTTGAATGTGATGATGAAAGTGGATACAATAACGGCTGCTCAATGGCAGCCGTTAGCATTATTATTTACCTGATTTGTCAACTACAGGTCGGTCAGCGCGGTTGGCCAGTTCCCAGGCTACTGCAAAGGCTAACTGTGTTCTTTTTGCCAAAGCGTCGTACTCAATCTTATGCGCTTCGTCTCCCGGCTGATGATAATCTTCGTGTGTTCCGTTAAAAAAGAATACCGAAGGAATATTGTGTTTTGCAAAGTTGTAATGGTCTGAGCGATAGTAAAAACGATTCGGATCATTACGGTCATTGTATTTGTAGTCTAATTTTAAGTTGACAAACTGTTTGTTTGCTTCTTCCGTGATGTTGTATAGGTCACTCGATAAATAATCAGAACCAATTACATACACATAATTGTTGCTGTCTTTGTGCAGTGCATCACGACGGCCAATCATATCAATGTTGATGTCGGTAATGGTTTTAGCCAAAGGGAATAACGGATTTTCAGTATAAAAACGGGAACCGTGTAATCCATGTTCTTCGCCTGTTACATGCAAAAACAGGATAGAACGCTTCGGTCCTTTGCCTTCATTCTTTGCTTGTTGAAATGCTTGTGCAATTTCTAACAAAGCAACTGTTCCTGATCCGTCATCATCGGCACCATTATAAATCTCACCGTTTTTCATACCCACGTGGTCATAATGTGCAGAAATTACCAGGATTTCCTCAGGCTTTTCTGATCCTTCGATGAATGCCCAAATGTTTTCTGAATCGCCTAATTTAGGACTGAATGCTTTTTGAAAATAAGATGAAGGAATGGGTTGGTAAAAATCTGATGCTCCTTTCGGAAACGATATGCCGTTTTTGGTGTATTGCTCAATAAGATATTTACCAGCTTTCTTCTGACCTTCTTCTCCAGTGTTTCTTCCTTGCATTTCATCAGAGGCAACAATGTAAAGATGTGTCTTTAAATCCTCAGCCGTAATGGTATTCATGTATTTGGTGATTGCTACTGCTTCTTCAGGTTTGGAAGAAACAGAAACTGATTTTTGACTGACGCAGCTTGTAAACGTGAATGTTGCAACAGCCAAAACTAAGATGTTATTTTTCATAAAATGATAATTGGTGAACGAATTTAACCAAATTGCCACGGATTATCAAAAAAATTAGTATTAATTAACATTTAATGCACTGTAGGCAAGCAACGAAATAATAAGAGCCATCAGCAGTACTAAATTTATGGAAAAAATAAAGATTCCTTTCAATCGGGATACCCATCGTTTTTCCTGAAAAAAGATACGATGTGAACGGAAGAAATAAAAGAACCACCACATCATCAATCCAAAAGCCATAAACCCTGTCAGAGTATCCACATTGGCTTCCCCAAACAACCAATAAAGTAGCTCGGTCAACACCTGATTAATAGTGAACGACAATAGGATCATTGAAAAATAATGAATAGTGTAAATACCGCTGTCAAAATAATACCACTTCTTTTTATCATGGAATAACCATACTACGAATGCAAATAACGGCATATATAAGAACAAGGTTTTCGGAATACTGTTGAATAAGGTCTTGTAGAATTCCTTCACAAAATGTTCGTCTTGTGCGTGAACAGCGATAGAACGGGCTCTTTGGTTAAGCCATTCGCCAAAGCTTCCTTTCAACTCTCCTAAATTGGAGTTTATATTTGTGGTGTCTATCTGTATTGCGCTCTTCTTCTCAGTAGAGAAACGGACATTGTCCGTCTTGGTACTTTGCTTTTCTTTATTCACCACCGAAATCGGTGTTTCGGAATATCGATTGATTGAGGTGAAAATCGATAATATAAAGAAGGTGATGAAACTGATGAAAATATACAGCTTTACCGGAGGAACATACATTTTTCGTCGGCCAGCTATGTATTCCTTGCTTAATTTTCCGGGATAAAACAACAAGTACTTGATGGTTTTCCAGAAACCACTGTCATAATGAACTAAGTCCTCAATGGTGTGAATGAATAAATAATAAAAGGATTCCTTCGTTTCTTTGTTTTCTTGTCCACAATTGGGACAGAATCTGTTTTCTACTACATGATGGCAGTTTAAGCAGGTCTTGTCTGTACGAAGTGAATGTTTTCCCATACTATTATTCTTCTTCTTGGTTGAAAATATGTGATTTGGAATACGTGCGCCATTTTTCAATACAATCGGTCATGTCCTTAGGAACTTCCGTATCAAAACGCATGTATTCTTTGGTTACCGGATGTTCAAAGCCTAAAGTCTTGGCATGTAAGGCCTGTCTCGGTAATATTTTAAAACAGTTTTCTACAAATTGTTTGTATTTGGTAAATGTCGTCCCTTTTAATATCAAATGACCGCCATAACGCTCATCATTGAATAAAGGATGACCAATGTATTTCATGTGCGCTCTGATCTGATGGGTACGTCCGGTCTCTAAAATACAGGATACTAATGTAATGTAGCCAAATCGCTCCAATACTTTATAATGTGTAATGGCAGGTTTGCCAATCTCCGGATCTTTATAGACTGCCATCTGCATTCTGTCGGTCGCATGACGGGCTAAGTTACCTTCAATAGTGCCTTCATCATCCTTAACATTACCCCAAACAATCGCAACGTACTCTCTTTCGGTGGTTTTGTCTTCAAATTGCTTAGCCAAATGACTCATCGCCGCTTCGGTTTTGGCAATAACCAATAAACCGGAAGTGTTTTTGTCAATACGGTGCACTAAGCCTGGTCGCTCACTGCTGTTCATCGGTAAATTATCAAAATGGAAAGCCAATGCATTGACTAAAGTCCCGGTGTAATTGCCATGACCTGGATGCACCACTAAACCAACAGGCTTGTTGATCACCAGTAGGGCATCGTCTTCATAAACAATGTTCAGCGGAATGTCTTCCGGAATGATGTGATTCTCAAACGGCGGATGCGACAGCATCACCTTGATCTCATCAAACGGTTTTACTTTATAATTGGATTTTACAGGAACGCCATTGGCAAAAATATTGCCTCTTTCCGCAGCCTGTTGGATTTTATTGCGCGTAGCATTCTCGATAAGTTGCATTAAAAACTTATCTACTCGTAATATTGATTGACCTTTAGGGGAAACAAACTTATGATGTTCATACAATTCGTCTTCCAGATCTTCATTTTCAAAAACTTCTTGATTCATTATTATTCTTCAGCAGCTGTTGAGTCGGTTTGCGGAGTGTCTTCTAGTTCTTCTTCATCGAAACCTACTTTTCCGTCTCCTAAAACCAAATCAATTTTTGTAGTTTTCGTTACT
>DATEDY010000351.1:0-2966 GCA_035281405.1 Flavobacterium sp. | reverse complement strand
AAAAAAAATGGCAAGCGACCTACATCGCACCGCTACAACCACATACCTTTGCTGTGTTCCCACCCTGGAGGAGTCTGCAGGAGCTGGTCGTGTAGGACTTGCCGGTGCAAATATACAATCTTTTTGTATTTTTACAAGCACATTTGATAATGTAAAACTCCTTTGTATATTGTATTCGAAAAATAATGTGTAATGAAAAAATATAACCTGTTAAAATTCACCTCGTTAGTTCTACTTTTAACAAGCTGTGGCGGTGATAAAAAAAATTTATTTTCTATCGATGATTCCCAATTTAAGCTACTATACCATCAAACTGACAATGTTTCTTTAACTATAAAGAACACAAAAGACAAAACTATCGACTCCATTGTTTATTTCAATGGTGAGAAAAGAATTGGTTCGGTCAAAGGAAATACGGCTTTCAATTATAGCCTGAAAGACCAGAAATTTGGTTATCAGAATTTAAAAGCTGTCATTTATTTTGAAGGAGATTCTACAAAAACCGAAAGCAGAATCGAATTGGTTTCTCATATTGAACCGAAACTTTTACAATACACGATTGTCAAAACGTACCCACATGATCTAAAAGCCTATACGCAAGGTTTGGAATTTCACAGAGACACTTTGATTGAAGGAACAGGAAATGGTGCTGGAAACGGAACAGGTGTTCGTGGAATTTCAAGTTTAAGAAAGACAGATTACAAAACCGGAAAAGTTTTCAAGAAAGTAGAATTGGGAGCTGATTATTTTGGTGAAGGAATAACAATCTTAAACAATAAAATATATCAATTAACCTGGTTGAACAACGAAGGCTATGTATACAATGCCGATACTTTCAAAAAGGAAAAAACCTTCAAGTATTTCAAAAAAATGGAAGGCTGGGGTTTAACAAACGATGGTAAAAATTTATACCAAAGTGACGGAACCGAAAGAATAACCCTTTTGAATCCAGAAACTTTTCAACCCGTTGATTATATCAATGTATACACTGCAAACAACAAAATTAAAGCGGTTAACGAGCTAGAATGGATTGATGGAAAAATATATGCTAATGTTTATCAAATGGATGCTTTAGCTATTATCGACCCAAAATCAGGTGCCGTAGAAGCGGTTATTGATTTGTCAACTTTAAAAGATAAAGTAACCCAACATCCGGATATTGATGTGTTGAACGGGATTGCTTATAACCCAAAAACGAAAACTATATTCGTAACAGGGAAAAACTGGGATAAAATGTTTGAAATAAAAATTAATCATTAATTTTTTCACTCACCTCCCAACCTTTTAATAAAAAATGGTCTCTATATAATTATACAGACCATTTTTTATTTTATATACTATGAGAAAACTACAAATAACCATACCTGAACCTTGCCACGAAAACTGGTCACAAATGACACCTGCAGAAAAAGGAAGATTTTGCGCTGCCTGCCAAAAAAACGTTTATGATTTCACGAAATCAACCGACAGAGAAATTATCAATACTTATAATAAAGACAAAAAATTGTGTGGGCGTTTTCTTAATACACAATTGAACAGAGCATTAATAATACCTAAACAAAGAAAATCCTTTTGGTTGGCTTCAGCTTTCTTCGGTATGATTTCTTTGTTCAATACCAAAGTAGCTGCTCAGGAAAAACCAAAAACAGAACAAACTGATGCTAGAAGCAATGCATTAGCAGTAAAAAACAATACGAACAGTTCCGAGTTGAAAACTATAACAGGCGTTGTTAGTGATGCATCTGGCCCGATACCTGGGGCAAATGTAGTGGTTCAAGGAACAACAAGAGGAGTTCAAACCGATATGGATGGATCGTATAAAATAGTTGCCAAAGAAGGAGAAAAACTAGTGTATTCATTCTTGGGAATGAAAGAAATTGTTAAAACTGTTGGTCAATCAAATGTGATGAATGCGACTTTGAAAGAATCAGACCATGTTACATCAGGTTTAATTATAACTGTAGATTATAACGAACCACGTAAGAGACCTTATGTCGAGAGAGCTTATCGTGTTGTGGAAACATGGTTTGAATATTAATCAAAGCGCTATGAAAAAATTACAATTAACCATACCCGAGCCTTGCCACGAAAACTGGTCACAAATGACTGCTGTTGAGAAAGGAAGATTTTGTGCTGCCTGTCAGAAGAATGTTTACGATTTTACCAAATCGACCGACAGGGAAATTTTTCAAGCTTATGAAAAAGATCAAAAATTGTGCGGACGCTTTTTGAACACACAGTTGGATAGAGTTTTAGTAATACCGAAGGAACGAAAATCGTTTTGGTTGGCTTCCGTGTTCTTTGGAATGATTTCTTTGTTCAACAGTAAAGTTGTCGCACAGGAAAAACCTAAAATGGAACAGACAGATAGTAAACATCAGAATTCTGATAAAACTAATACAGAAGTTGAATTAAAAAATGGAGAAAAAATAATTACCGGAATTGTATCTGATATAGCCGGTCCCATCCCAGGAGCTAATGTAATTGTAAAAGGAACGACAAGAGGAACACAAACTAATTTTGATGGCACCTATTCTATTCGTGCTGAAGAAGGAGAAAAATTAGTATACTCTTTTATGGGAATGAACGATGTAACTAAAACAGTAGGAGCTTCAACAGTAATAAACACTGTAATTGTTGACAATACACAAATATTAGGAGGACCAATGATAATAGAGTATGCCGAGCCTAAAAAATATCGTTTTATCGAAAGAGCTTACCGTGTTGTTGAAACTTGGTTTGAAGAATAAAATCAAAGTGTTTGAATTGTGAAAGATAAAAATTGACTTGATTAAAAGATTGCGGCAAGAGTTTGTGAGAAAATTTCTGTGATAAAATAAATTATCACAAAAAAATTATCACAGGACATAATTTTCTATGGTTTTTGAATACTACGTTTTACAATGGGATAAATAAAAAAAGCGGGCTTCTGCCCGCTTTTTGTCAAATAAAATTGTTTTTATTTT
>DATEDY010000350.1:0-6441 GCA_035281405.1 Flavobacterium sp. | reverse complement strand
AAGGCTTCTAAAAATAAAGATTATGGCTTCTAAAAAGACTATAAACATAAAATTAAAAGTTTGGCGTCAGAAAAACGCTAAAACTTCAGGAAGTATGGAATCATACCAACTGGATAACGTTTCTACAGATAGTTCATTCTTGGAGATGTTGGATCAATTGAACGAACAATTGGTTAATGAAAGAAAAGAGCCAATCGCATTCGATCACGATTGTCGTGAAGGAATTTGCGGTATGTGTTCTTTATACATCAACGGACGTGCACACGGACCAGATACAGGAATTACAACTTGTCAGTTGCATATGCGTATGTTTAACGATGGTGATACAATTTTCGTTGAACCATGGAGAAGTAAAGCGTTTCCTGTTATCAAGGATTTAGTGGTAGACAGAAGTGCCTTCGATAGAATTCAACAAGCTGGAGGTTTCGTTTCGGTAAATACTTCAGGAAACACTATCGATGCTAATGCTACTCCGGTTCCTAAAGCAGATGCTGATAAAGCTTTTGAAGCAGCTGCGTGTATTGGATGTGGAGCTTGCGTGGCGACTTGTAAAAACGGTTCAGCAATGTTATTCGTTGGTGCAAAAGTATCGCAGTATGCTTTATTACCTCAAGGTAGAGTCGAAGCAACAGACCGTGTATTGAACATGGTGCGCCAAATGGACGAAGAAGGATTTGGTAACTGTACAAACACAGGAGCTTGTGAAATCGAATGTCCAAAAGGTATTTCTTTGGAAAATATCGCTCGTATGAACAGAGAATATCTGAAAGCGAGTTTAGTGAAATAACAAAAAGCGTCTCCGGACGCTTTTTTTATGGCTTAATTTTTGCTAATTTAACCAAAATTAAAATCATGAAAAGAATATATATAATTGGTTTGTTGTTATTCTCTGTTGTTGCTTTTTCTCAAACTGCAGAAGAAAAAGAAGAGAAGAAAAAGAAAATCGAAGCCGAAAAGGCATCATTGCCGAAACCTTATCATGAAATGGAAGATGCCGAAGCAAAAGTCAAAGAATTGATTGCACAGGCAAAAACCGAAAATAAAAATATAATTCTCCAGGTTGGAGGGAACTGGTGTGTTTGGTGTTTACGATTGAATGATTTTATCCAAAAATCAGACGAGTTAAAAGGTATGGTTGATGCCAATTATATTTTTTATCATTTGAATTGGTCACCTAAAAATAAGAATGAAAAGTTCTTTGCTAAATATGGTAATCCAGGAGAAAAGCAAGGGTATCCTATTTTTATGGTTCTAAATAAAAAGGGAAAACTTATCCATGTTCAGGAAACGGGTTCTTTGGAAGAAGGGAAAGGGTATAGTGCAGAAAAAATCAAAACCTTTTTGGAAAGTTGGAAAGTGAAAAGTTAAGGTTGTAAATGATAAAGTATTATTGAAGACGCATTCATTAATTTGAGTGCGTTTTTGTATTTTTATTCACAGAAAACAATTAAATAAGTTTATGATGAAGCTTTTCCTTTTTTTATATTTTTTTTCAGAGTGTTGTTTATGAAGATGTTTGTGTTCTGGATGAATTATATAAAATGGTTTATACTTTGAAGCTTGGGAAAAAGAAATGAAGTTTAAGAAAATAGTAGAATGAAGCATTTTAAGCTTCAAAGAAATGCTAAAGAACTTTGCTTTATCGATAAAGAAAAGATGATTATTAAAACCGATAACAAAAACTTAAAACTAATAACAACAAAAAATGTCGACACTGTTGTTGTTGGAGTTTTATGTCTTGTTGATTTTGAAAAGAAATAGGATATATTTATGAAAATAGCCATTATTCAATCCGATTTAGTTTGGGAAAATCCAACAGCTAACCGTAATCATTTCGAAGAAAAAATTAATTCAATAATGGAAGCTATTGACCTGATTGTACTGCCTGAAATGTTTTCTACAGGTTTTACCATGAATCCTTCAGTAGTTGCCGAAACAATGAATGGAGAAACTGTACAATGGATGCAACAATTGGCTAAAAACAAACAATTGGCTGTCACAGGAAGTCTGGTAATTGAAGAAAATGGCAACTATTACAATAGGATGCTTTTTGTGTTTCCTGATGGTGCCATTCAAAAGTATGACAAGCGTCATCTGTTTTCATTGGCTAAAGAAGAAAAGGTTTTTACAGCTGGCAAGGAAAAAACAATAGTCAACTATAAAGATTGGAAAATCTGCCTGCAAATCTGCTATGATTTGCGCTTTCCTGTTTTTGTCAGGAATGTTGAGAATTATGACTTACTCATTTATGTTGCCAGTTGGCCAAAACCTCGTGTCAATGCATGGGATATATTGCTGCGAGCACGTGCAGTAGAAAACCTTTGCTATACCGTTGGTGTTAACCGTGTAGGGACCGATGCCAACCAATTAGAATATGTTGGACATTCTCAAATCGTAGATTACTTGGGTAATTATAGTGTTGAACCATTCGAAAATGAAACAATTAAAATCATTTCATTAGATAAAGATGCTATGATGGAAACCCGCAACCGATTGAATTTTCTGAACGATAAAGATACTTTTTCGATTGATTGAATATGGAAAAGTAAAAAATGTAATCAGGGTTTATTTTCCTAAATCAATGTCCTGATTTACATCCCAATTTGCTCTAATGTCTATTTCAGCAGGATAATGATATACTTCCTCGGCTTGACGGTTTTCTAAATAATTTCCTGTGTCACGTTGTCCGTTTTTGTTTTCGTCATAAATTATCCTAAGTGAATATCTTTGAGGTTCAACAAGTAAAAACTCCACAACAGGATTATTTTCTACATATTTTGTAACCAAGACAGTTCCTTTTTTATCGGTCAATTCTATAACTAAAGGGAAAGATTTGGCATTTTTCAAATTCAATCTCAAATTCCCATAATCCGCATAGGATTTGGTAGTGAGATTGATTTTTATGGAATCATTGATTTGTCCTAAATAATCTTCAATTGCATTGGGAACCATGGTGAAATTGTAGCTTTCATTAGGTTCTTTATCGAATAACACTTCCAGGTTTTGATTGAATTCATCATAATTGGTTGTGAACTTTACAGCTGAAGAATCCTTTTTTACCAATTTCATTTTACCAATGTCAAATTTGGTTAACGGCGTGCTTGAATTAATTTTGAACAAGTCGTTGAAGCCAATGTTACCTCTGTTTTGTGAGGATAAATGAAGGGTGTCTTGCTTTGAACCACGCATTTTAACGGTGAAATCTTTGGTATAATCGTCTTTTGAAATTTTCAATTGAATTGAATCGTTTTTTGTAGGTGAAAACCAAACCTGAAGTGAATCTTTGTTAGCCATTTTAGTAGTGATGACTTTAAAATCCTGGTTTTTATAAATGGCTGATACTTTTGTGTTTTTTGGATCGCCTTCATATCCGAAAACGATTCTGTTTAACGAAGATTGAGTCGGTTTTTTAGTTTTGAATTTAGGGACTTCTTTGAAAAGTTCTAATTCAAAAATAGCGTTATCGGGAACGGTAATAGTTTGGTTGTAAAATCCAATTTTATCACTGTTGGGATCAAATTTGTAATTGACTGTTTTTTCTTTTAATGCAATCAGTTTGTATTTTCCTGCTTTTACATTTTCAATTTTAAAAGTTTTTAAACTGTCTAAGGTATTGGTGGAATATCTTGGGGTTTGTTTGTAAATAATCGAATCATTGTAGTTGGCGTCTACTTCATACAGCATTACGTTAACATAACTATCTGCTTCTCTTTCATAAGAGTCTTTTATAATTCCTTCAACAATCAAAGAATCTAACTCAGCTCCGGTTGAAAAAACATATTTAAACTGTGATAAAACATTGTCTTCATTATTGTCACGGATACTTTCACCAAAATTAAAGCTATATGTTGTGTTGGCTTTTAATGTATCGTTGATTTTAATGGTTATTTGTTTGCTGGCTGTTCCTTGGGGAAGTACCGTAATTTGGTTTTTCATCGGAGGTGAAACAATCAGGTTTTTTTGTAAATCTTTTATTTTGACATATTCATCAAAAGTGATTCTGATAGTATTTTGATTAAAATTCGTTGAAAAATTCTTAGGATTGCCTGAAACTATCTTGGGTGGAGTAACATCTTTGTCGCCACCGGTTATTGAGCCTCTTTTGGCACATCCTGCCAAAATTAAAAGAGTAATGATAATATAGGTTGGAAAATTAAGTTTTCTCATTCATATAGATTTACACTGCAAAATAACCACTTTATTTAGTGTTAACGAAATATTTTTGGATAGTTTAAGATTTAGGACTCGGAAAATGCCATAGTGACAATGCTTAACTTGGCCCCTGGAATTTTTAGTATGGCTTTTCCACAAGTTTCAAGTGTCGCTCCAGTGGTTAAAACGTCATCAACGAGTAAAAAGTGTTTGTGATGATGTTCTTCGTTGTAATTTATTTCAAAAGTGTTCTCCGCTATATTGGATCTTGAAATCAAATTCTTTTTGGATTGTGTATTGGCGTAGTGATTTCTATACAGTAATGAGGAATCTATTTTGATATGCAATTCGTTGCTCAATGCATTACAAAAGGTGGTTACTTGATTGTAGCCACGCTGTTTTAGTCTTTTTTTGTGTAGCGGCACAGGGATAATGTAATCTACTGTCTTTAATTCAGGTTGTTGTCGTAGTTCTTCTGCATACCATTCGCCAAGGAGCGTACCAATTTGTTGTTGGTTTTTGTATTTCAAATTGTGTATAAGTTGTTGTGTGATACCTTTTTTGTGATAATAAAACATGGAAGAAACATGTTGTGTAGGAATTCTTCCATAGAATTTTTTATAAGCTTCGTTTTCTCGAATTGTGCTGTGGTTTGTAAGAGGAATCTCATGCCTGCATACCGTACATAGGTGATTCTCAGATTCTAATAATAATTTCGTGCAGCCAGAACAAACTTTGGGGTAGAATAAGTTTAACAAATATTTTAGCATTTCATCGATTTTTTTTTTCTGTTATAGTCTAATCAGATAAATTTAGAAAAAATAAATTAACCAAACCCTGACCATGGCGGTGAAAATTCCTACAACGTTATTGAAATTAACTTCGGTTGCACTGATGTCGGCAACTTTGGTTTTTGCAATAAAGTACTACGATTCAAAAAAAGAAAACCAAAGGCTTGAGGAAAACAGCAAGCTTGATAAGGAAACCTATACAAATGAACTAAAAGAAATTCTGAATCGTTACGATGCTGAAGTTCTGAAAAACAAACAGTTGTTAGGCGAGAGAGGTATATCTATTAAGGAAGAGGTGGTTTCCTCAGGTAAAAATGACTATCACGTTGAAAAAGTATTAGTTCCCATCCGAAAACTTACCGAAAAAACAAAAGGAGATTCTTTCGACATGGATTTGCAAAGACAAATTGAAGAGAACAAAGATTTGTCTGACCAATTGAAACAATTGTCAGAAAAAAACAGAGAACTTCAAAAAAGAAATAACGATAATGAAGCTGTTATCGCTGTGTCTAAAAATCTTACAGCAACTAATGTAACGGCTAACGGAATTAAAATCGTTTCTAATAATATTATAGAAACTAAACGTTTTAATGCTACTGAACAAATTAAAGTATGTTTTACGCTCTTGGAAAATAAAGCAGCAGTAAAAGGATACAAAGATGTATACATTCAAATTGTTAACCCAGATGGAAGAGTTGTTTCCAAAAACGGGGAATTTGTAGAGTCAGGAGATCGCTTGCTGAGTTTCAGTGCAAAAACGAATGTGTATTATGATAATGAAGAATTAGATGTGTGCGTTTTTGTTGATCCTAATAAAAAAGATATGTCTAAAGGAGATTATGAAATCAATATTTTCTCAGGAATTAATCTAATCGGAAGTACTGTATTTTCACTAAAATAACCGTATTTGCTTATTTTCATATAAAAACTAACTTTCATCTCACATAAATTGTAATAGAAAACGGATTTTTTAAGTCCGTTTTTTTATTTTTGCACCACTATGGCAAAACAAGAAGATTTATTTAAAAATGTAGTTTCGCACGCAAAAGAGTATGGATTTATTTTCCAATCGAGCGAAATTTATGATGGTTTGAGCGCAGTATACGATTATGCTCAAAACGGTGTAGAGTTAAAAAAGAACATTAGAGACTATTGGTGGAAATCAATGGTGCAGATGCATGAAAATATTGTAGGTATCGATGCTGCAATATTTATGCATCCTACCACATGGAAGGCATCCGGACACGTTGATGCATTCAATGATCCCTTGATTGATAACAAAGACTCTAAAAAAAGATACCGTGCCGATGTTTTAATTGAGGATTATGCCGAAAAATTAAACCAAAAAGCACAAAAAGAAATCGAAAAAGCAAAAGGCCGTTTTGGCGATGCTTTCGATGAAGCACAGTTTGTAGCAACAAATGAAAGAGTTAAAGGGTATTTAGATCAAAAAAATGCAATTCTTCAAAGAATGGCAAAAGGTCTGGATTCTGGTGAC
>DATEDY010000349.1:0-7192 GCA_035281405.1 Flavobacterium sp. | reverse complement strand
ATCAGCATTCGGACGTAGGTGTGCTCCGTTTGCTACTTGTGGTTCGATTTTATCAATAACGTTACATTCAAAAGGTGATAAATCGGCTTTTTTGTCTGATTTTTTATAAACAGAATACGTTTTCAAATCAGCAGAAAATGGTTCGATGAAGGAAGCTGATTTGTCAGCGTTGATAGTCATCGATTTGAAACCAAGCGGGGACATACTGAAATAGGCAGTTGAAGTAGGATTGTCGATGCCTATTCCGATGTAAGATTTGATTTCAGGATACCTTGCGGCTAAGGCAGGATCCATGTTGGAGTTTTCGTAAATGCTGAAGCGTTCTAATTCTCCTTCTGCATTTGGTAAAGTAAGAATGTTTGTTGCTTTGGCGCTAGCAGATCTTTTTGGAGATTTGGCTAAAGCAGATTGTAATGAAGTCAAATCCAATTCGAATAGATTTTTCTCCGGAAGCTGCATTTTTTTATCAAGAAGTACTTTATTGGAGTTAGTTGTTTTTCTCCATAAAGAGCCATCTTGTGCAAATGCAAAACTCGTGACCGTTAATAAAATAACGGAAAGTAGTTTGGTTTTCATAAAGTTGGTTTTTTAGTTGATTACGGTTGCGAATATATTTATATTTTTTTAATTATTTAACAAAATTTATGTAAGAAAAGTAAAAATATAACAAAAAAACAAGTGAAATTATGAAGATAAAATTGCGAAACCCTTAATATTGTTGGGTTTTACGTGGTTTTGGGAATAAAAAAACCACTTCGATTGAAGTGGTTGATTTTAAGTGTTTTATAAAGTCTATTGCGCGTTGACTACAAAATAGTTTTTCTTTCCTCTTTGTAGTAAAATGAACTGATTGTTGATCAAATCTTTTTCGCTTATCGAATATTCTTCGGTCACTTTTTCTTTGTTTACGGAAATGGAATTTTCAGTTAACGCACGTCTGGCTTCACCGTTAGATTTTAAAAATCCGGTTTTTGAATTCAAAACGTCTACAATGTTAATTCCTCCTTTTACTTCTTCCAAAGTAATTTCTGCTTGTGGAACACCATCAAAAACTTCCAAGAAAGTTTCGCTGTCCAATCCTTTCAAATCATCAGATGTTGAATTTCCGAATAAAATATTGGAAGCAGCAATTGCTTTATCCAATGCTTCTTTGCTGTGAACGAAAATGGTTACTTCTTCAGCCAATTTGCGTTGTAAAACTCTTAAATGAGGAGCTTCCGAATGTTCTTTTATTAAAGCTTCAATGGTTTCCTGATTCAGAAAAGTGAAGATCTTGATGTATTTTTCAGCATCAACATCAGTGGTATTTAGCCAAAACTGGTAAAATTTATATACCGATGTTTTGTCAGCGGTTAACCATATGTTTCCACCTTCTGATTTTCCAAATTTGGATCCGTCTGCCTTTGTGATTAAAGGACAAGTCATCGCAAATGCTTTGTTGTTACCTTCCGGATTCATACGGCGAACCAATTCGGTTCCGGTTGTGATGTTGCCCCATTGGTCGCTTCCACCCATCTGTAACAAACAGTTGTGTGATTTGTGTAAATGGTAGAAATCGTACCCTTGAATCAATTGGTAAGTGAACTCAGTAAATGACATTCCCTCTCCTGATTCGCCTGATAAACGTTTCTTAACTGAATCTTTGGCCATCATATAGTTAACGGTGATTCTCTTACCTACGTTACGGGCAAAATCAATAAAAGTGAATGTTTTCATCCAATCATAGTTGTTAACTAAGACAGGGGAGTTTGATTCGCTGGTATTAAAATCCAAGAATTTTGAAAGTACACTTTTGATTCCATCAACATTTTTAGCTAAAGTAGCTTCGTCCAATAAGTTTCTTTCGTCGCTTTTTCCGGATGGATCTCCAATCATTCCGGTCGCACCTCCAACTAGAGCAATGGGTTTGTGACCAAAATTTTTCAAATGAACCAATAAAATGATAGGAACCAAACTTCCAATATGTAATGAATCAGATGTTGGGTCAAAACCAATATATGTTGCAGTGCTTTCTTTTAACAATTGTTCTTCAGTTCCTGGCATCATATCGTGTACCAGTCCACGCCATTGTAATTCAGCAATTAAGTTTTCCATTTTTATTAAATTTCCGCAAAGATAAAATTTATGTTGATTTGTTTGTCCCGTTATTTGAAATTAAACTTAGGGCTTTGCTACTTTATAACTTTAATTATCTTTGAAATATGATTTTAGTTACAGGCGCAACAGGATTAGTAGGCTCTCATTTGGTTTTGCAGTTAATGATGCAAGGTCAGTCGGTTAAAGCATTATTCCGAAAAGAGAAAAACAAGAAAAACGTTTTACAAGTTTTTGAATACTATCAAAAAACCGAATTGTTCGATAAGATTGACTGGATACAAGCCGATATTCTTGATATACCGTCAATGGAAATTGCCTTTGAGGATGTTGCCACTGTTTATCATTGTGCGGCTTTGATTTCTTTTGATCCGAAGGATGAAGAAAAGTTGCGTAAAACTAATATTGAAGGAACGGCTAATGTGGTTAATTTATCTATTGATTTTGGGGTAAAGAAGCTGTGTTATGTAAGTTCGATTGCTGCTTTGGGTGATTTGAAAGATTTTGAAAAAGTAATTACCGAAGAAACGGAATGGAATCCTGAAGCACATCACAGCGATTATGCGATTTCTAAGTACGGCGCCGAAATGGAAGTCTGGCGTGGACATCAGGAAGGGTTGGAGGTTGTAGTTGTAAATCCGGGTGTGATTTTAGGTCCGATTTTTTGGACTGATGGAAGTGGTGATATTTACCAAAAAGTAAAAAATGGGTTGCCTTTTTATACTAAGGGTGGAACCGGATTTGTTTCGGTTACCGATGTTGTGAAAGCGATGATTAACTTAATGCAATCAACAATTAAGAACGAACGTTTTGTTTTGGTTTCCGAAACGTTGTCCTATCAAATCATGACTAACTTGATAGCCGAAAAATTAAAAGTAAACTCACCGAAAATTCATGCTAAAAAATGGATGACAAGTATTGCTTGGCGATTGGATGGTTTGTTGGGATTGTTCGGTAAAAAAAGAATGTTGTCTAAGGATATGGCGAGAACATTACATACCATTGATTACTATGATTCTTCTAAAGTGAAGGAATCAATCGTAATGGAGTTTGAAAAAATTGAGGAATACATTAAAAGACTATAATGAATCTACAACCAACTACACTGGAAACAATCATCGTGAAACTGATTCCGATACAGGAAGCCGATTTTGAAGAATTGTATCAATGTGCATCCAATCCTGAGGTTTGGGAACAACATCCGAATAAAGATAGGTATAAAAGAGAGGTTTTTGAAGTTTTTTTTAAAGGAGCAATGGAAAGCAAAGGCGCTTTTAAAATTGTAGACGTGCAGACTAATACAGTCATGGGTAGCACGCGTTTTTATGATTATGATGCCGAGAGTAATATTGTGCTTATTGGCTATACATTTTATGCCAAAGAATATTGGGGTAAAGGTATCAATCCAATTGTGAAAAAATTAATGCTGGATTATGCTTTTCAGTTTGTAGACGCTGTGCATTTTCATGTAGGCGGAAGTAATATCCGTTCGCAAATTGCTGTGCAACGTATCGGTGCTAAAAAAACAAGCGAGAAACTAATTGAATATTTCGGCGAACCCGAAATGCTGAATTTTATTTATGAAATCAAAAAAGAAGATTGGATTTAATCTTCTTTTTGTTTTTTGGTCGAATTTGCAATCGAATCTTTTATTTTTTTCTGCTTGGCTTCCGTTTCTTTTTTAACGATTTCCTTCATCGCCTTTTTTTCTTTGTCCAAACGTTCGATTACCTTGTTGAACATGCTCATGTAATTTTGAACATCGGCGGAATAATAACGATTGTTTTCTACAAATTGCAAACTGTCAATTTTATATTTCTGGTAAATGTAAGTTTTTGGATCAACTTCGTTTTTAGTCAATTCTTTTGGACTATGGCCTTTTAATGCTTGTAATAAAGCTAAATCATATAAAATGTTTTCCATAGTTTCTTCTTCAATCAACTTTTTGGGTTTTTGAACCTCAATGTTGTTTGAACAAGCAGTAAGAATGACTGTTGTGATGCAAAACAGTATTTTTTTCATGATCTATCTATTAAAAGCTAAACGTTTTCCTTGGGTTATTTCTTTTACTTTTTGGTTTTCATATACCAAAGTTCCGTTGACAAAGGTATGGGTAATTTTGGAACTGAAGGTTGTGCCTTCCAGTGGAGACCAACCACAATGGTATAAAATGTTTTCTTTTGATACAGTCCAAAGTGAATTAGGATCAATAATTGCTAAATCAGCATAAAAGCCTTCTCTGATGAAGCCGCGTCGGTCAATTTTGAAAATTTTAGCCGGATTATGCGCCATTTTTTCAACAATTTTCTCTACCGAAATTTTACCTTGTTTGTTGGCTTCAAACATCGCAACCACAGCGTGTTGAACTAATGGTCCGCCTGAAGGAGCCGATGTGTATGGGTTTGCTTTTTCTTCCAATGTGTGAGGAGCATGGTCGGTTGCAATTACATCAATGCGGTCGTCTAATAAAGCTTCCCATAATCCGTCCTTGTCTTTTTGTGTTTTTACTGCCGGATTCCATTTGATCAATGAACCTTTGGTTTTGTAATCTTCATTGGTAAACCATAGATGATGAATGCAAACTTCTGCTGTAATTTGTTTTTCTTCCAGCGGAATGTCATTCCTGAATAATTCTGTTTCTCTGGCGGTTGAAAGGTGGAAAATATGTAATCTCGCGCCTGTTTTTTTGGCTAATTCGATTGCTTTCGAAGAAGAAAGATAACACGCTTCTTCGCTTCTGATCAAATGATGAAACTCCATCGGGATGTCATCACCATATTTTTCTTTGTATTCAGCTAAATTATTTTTAATCGTGGTTTCATCTTCACAATGCACCGCGATGAGCATTTTTGTGTTAGAGAATATTTTGGTTAGCACTTCTTCTCTGTCAACTAACATATTTCCTGTTGAGGAACCTAAGAAAATTTTAATTCCCGCTACATTTTTCGGATTGGTTTTTAAAACTTCTTCCAAATTATCATTCGTGGCACCCATCATAAAAGAATAATTGGCATATGATGTCTCAGAAGCAATTTGGTATTTTTGCTCTAAAATTTCTTGGGTAACAGCATTTGGAACTGTGTTGGGTTGTTCGATGAAAGAAGTAATGCCTCCAGCAACTGCAGCGCGTGATTCGGAAGCGATATTGCCTTTATGAGTCAGTCCCGGTTCGCGAAAATGCACTTGATCATCAATAGCTCCGGGAATTAAGTAATTACCTTCAGCATCAACAATTTTACAATTTTCAGGAACGTTGAGGTTGGTGCCTATTTGTTTTATGAATTCATTTTCAATTAAAACTTCGCCTTCGGTTATTTTTCCTTCGTTAACAATTTTTGCGTTTTTAATTAAAATCGAGTTCATAGTTGTGTGTTATAATCGGTTGAAAATTTTTCGGATTCGAAGCATGATAACGCCCAAAATAGCCTCACGGATAATGGCGCCACTCATTTTTGATTCGCCTTTGGTTCTGTCGGTAAAAATAATGGGAACTTCAATAATTTTGAAATGATTGACAAAAGTGCGGTATTTCATTTCAATCTGGAAAGCATAGCCGGTGAATTTTAAACGGTCCAAACTGATTTTTTCTAAAACCTGTCTTTGATAACAAACGAAACCAGCTGTAGCATCTTGAATTTGCATTCCGGTAATCATACGTACATATACCGAAGCAAAATATGACATCAATACGCGGTTTAATGGCCAGTTCACCACATTTACTCCAGTGATATAACGAGAGCCTATTGACATGCCGGCGCCTTCATTTTTGCAGGCATTGTATAATTTCTCCAAATCATTGGGATTGTGGGAGAAATCGGCATCCATTTCGAAGATGTATTCGTAATGGTGTTGTATTGCCCATTTAAAACCATGAACGTATGCGGTTCCTAAGCCAGCTTTTCCTTGTCTTTTTTCCAAATGCAAGGCATCGGGATATTCCTGTTGAAGTTCAACGACCTTATCAGCAGTGCCATCGGGTGAATTATCGTCAACAATTAAGACGTCAAATTTTTTCGATAAAGAAAAAACGGCACGAATAATAGTTTCGATGTTTTCTATCTCGTTGTAAGTGGGTATGATGACAATTCCGTCTTGCATGGTGTTAAAATCTGATGCAAAAATAAACTTTTTAGGTTATGTGTTTCTTAAATAATTTATAATTCAGCAATGCGATTAAAAAATTTGTAATTTTGCGCCATGGGAAAAATCGAATTGATTCCGCGAATAGTCGAAAACAAAGACTGGATAACAATAGTTTTTATTGTTACCATAGGTCTTGTTGTGATTACCAGAGCGGCTTTTGAAAATCGATTCAGTGATTTTGTGAGTTTACTGGTTAATAATAAGTACTTGAAAGTATATAAAGATACCAGTAATCTGATGAGTTGGTTTACTATTTTGCTGTTTTTTGTACAGCTGATTTCTTTTTCTTTCTTCATTTTGTTGGTGCTAAGCTATTTTGGCTATACAACTAAGACGAATTGGGTGAGTTTTATCCAGATTTTTACTTTCTTAAGCTTTTTTGTTTTATCCAAGTTTCTGATTGAGAAAATTATAGCAGCTTCTTTTAATATTGAAAGTTTTATTGAGCAGTTTAATTTGTTTAAAGTAAGCTATAGAACCTATGTGGGTTTGTTGTTGCTTCCGGTGAACATTGTGCTGTTTTATACTAATTTGATGAATTCTTATGTGATTCTCGGTGTTTTGGTTATATTATTGATAACTAATGCGGTAACATACCTTGTTTCATTAAGAAATTATCAAAATTTGCTTTTGAGTAAGTTGTTTTATTTTATTTTATATATTTGCGCTCTTGAAATTGCCCCCTATTACTTTATGTATTATGCAATTACAAACCGATAACAGATTTAGGCATGTCTAATATGAAAGTGAAAACGATTTTAGTATCGCAACCTGAACCCAAAGTTGATAACTCGCCTTATTTTGATTTACAAAATAAGCATAAAATAAAAGTTGACTTTAGACCTTTTATTCACGTAGAAGGAGTTCCGGCCAAAGAGGTTCGCGCTCAGAAAATTGATTTGAACAACTTTACTGCGATTATTTTAACAAGTAAGAATTCCGTTGACCATTTTTT
>DATEDY010000348.1:0-2284 GCA_035281405.1 Flavobacterium sp. | reverse complement strand
AACTGATGAAATGGTCCTTTCAATTCTTTTTCACCTCTGGGATAAAACTTCACCAAATCATTCGGAATAAAACAGGCATGCGTCACATTACAACGACCACCACCAGAAACACGTACTTTAGAAAGTACTTCCTTGCCACGCTCCAAAATGGCTACTTTGAGTTTTGGATTATTCTCTACTACATTAATAGCCGTAAAAAAACCAGCGGCTCCTCCTCCAACAATCACTACGTCATAATTTGCAATCATAATCTATCCGGGAAATCAGAAATAATGGCATCCACGCCTAATTTGGAGACAAAGGTAATATCTTCAGGGGAATTTACCGTCCATGTATGAATCTGAAAGCCTTTTTGTTTGACTTTCTTAATAAATTCATCTGTCAGCAATCCAAAATAAGGATGAATACTAAACGCGCTGATTTCAGTTGCAAACACCAAGGCTTTCTCTGGATTTTCTTCAGTCAGAACACCAATCCGAATCAAAGAATTCAACTCTTTTACGTCTTTAAGTATCTCCCATTTAAAACTTGACACTATAATATTTTGCAGTTGAATTTCTCCCAACCGTAGAAACTTGGTAATTTCTTCAACCACAACTTTAGTAGCCTTTACGTCTTTGATTTCGATATTGAGTAATTTATCTTCTGGCAGAATATGAAAAACCTCAACAAGCGTGGGCACTCCTAATTTTTCAAATTCCGATACTGTAAAATCTTTTACAAATCCGGCAGCATTTTTAATGGTTCGATCCACTGTTTCATCATGAATAACCACAGCTTCGCCATCGGCAGACAGATGCACATCAAGTTCGATTCCGTCAGCTCCTAATTCAAAAGCTTTCAGAAATGATTCGATGGTGTTTTCAGACACGTGTCCTTTTGCACCGCGATGACCTATTTTAAGCATACCCAAAAATAAAAAAAACGTCTTTACAAAAAGACGTTTTACAATTACTTAACAATCAATATCTTATATTCCCATGGTTTAAAAGTGATTTTTTTATCTTTTGTCAGAATTATCGCTTTCCCTGACACATAATCCAGGTACTTTCCATCCAAATTCACCGTAAATTCCTGTGCGTTTTTACTTAAGTTTCCTAAATAAATCACTTTCTTCCCTTTATTTTCTCTTTGGAAAGCCAAAATCATAGCATCGGAAGAAGTTTCAATACGCTGATAAGAAGCCGCTTTTTTCCCACCATTTAAAGCCTGATTTTCTGCTTTTAACTTTCCTAATTTTTGGTAAACTTCCATCATTTTACCTGGAGTATGTTCAAATTGATCCTTCTCAAAGAATTTCAATCTTCGGTTCAAATCATATTCCTGACCATTATAAATCAAAGGCATTCCCGGCATAATGAAAGTCAGTGCCGCAAAGGTTTCCACAGCATCATTTAAGCGCTCGTACTCGGTACCGTTCCAAGAATTTTCATCATGGTTCGAGGTGAAATTCATGTAAATATCATCGGCTTCGTTTGACGTTAACACCTTTTGGATATACGCATCAAAATCTTTAACTGTATTTTCACCTTTGTAAATTTTATTAAAAATATGATGCACAGTCCATCCATACTGCATATCGAAAGCATCCTGCATTAAATCAGGCTGTTCGGCTTCCATCAACATAAAAACCGGCTTCACTTTGTTTAATTCAACCGATGTATTATCCCAAAAATCTCTTGGAACTTCCATAGCCACATCACAACGGAAACCATCAATATTATGGTTCGTAATCCAATACTTCATGTCTTCAAACATCGCTTTGCGCATTTCCTGATTCTCAAAATTCAAATCGGCCACATCTGTCCAATCAAAAGGAGAAACAAAATTTCCGTTCTTGTCTTTAGTGTAGTATTCCGGATGATTTGTCATCCAAGCATGATCCCAAGCCGTGTGATTGGCAACCCAATCCAAAATAACATACATTCCGTGTTTGTGCGCAGTTTGGACCAATTTATCGAAATCTTTTTTAGTCCCGTAATTAGGAGTTACACTTCTGTAATCCTTCACAGAATAATGACTTCCGAAATACTTTGCTTTTTCATTCTCCGGAATTTGCTCTATGGAAACATTACCATATGCTTTACGGTTCTTCATTCCCACTTCGTGAATAGGCATCAGCCAGATTACTTTCACTCCTAATTTTTTTAGTTTCGGAATATCTTTCGTAAACGCATTGAAAGTACCCTCAGGTGAATACTGACGGATATTTGCTTCATAAATCACCGCGTTATCCAACTCGGAATGCGTATAATTATTCGTGATGATTTTTTTATCCTGCGCC
>DATEDY010000347.1:0-3063 GCA_035281405.1 Flavobacterium sp. | reverse complement strand
ACTCTGGCATTTCAAACTTCCTTATTCAAATACCTTTCGGAGAAAGGATTTAATATCAACCAACTTATTTGCAACGGGAGTATTTCAAAGGTTTCCAAAGCGATTATTGATGGAAATACTCTTATTCCAATTGATTTAAGTTTTGATGCTAAGTCAGAATTGGATTTTGAAAAATTAAGGCTATTGGCTAAAAACTGTAATGAAAACAGCACTTTATTAGTGATTGTGGGAAGTGATGATCATTTAATGCCAAATATTCTTGAGACATTGAAAAGTGAGCAAATACCGGGTCTTGATTTGTTAAAAATTATGGCAGATAAAAACTGGAATGCATTATGGAGCGAATTATATAACAATGGGTTGACATTTGAATGGAATAAGTTTTACCAAAATCAGTCTTTCAGAAAAGTAGATGCGCCAACATATCCTTTTGAGAAGATTTCCTGCTGGAATGAAATCAGTAATCCTTTGCTTTTTCAGCAAACTGACAATAAAGTATCTAATCAGGAACCAAAGTCTTTATCCGAAAATCTGGATGAGGAAGAAGTTGTTATGGATATTTTGAAAGAGGTTTTGAAAAATTATGATATAAAACTTACGGATGACTTCTTCGAATTGGGCGGGAATTCAATTGTTGGGATCCAATTTATCAACCGGATAAATGAAATATTCGGGATAGCGATAATTTTCGATGACCTATTCAATTGTTACGAAATCAATGACATTATCGCTCTTGTAAAAGATGAAGTCAGCAAGAAAGATACTAAAGCAGCTGAAAATAAAGAGGAGAATCAAACTACGATTGATATGTTTGAGGCTTCCAACTCACAAAAAAGAATGTGGGTGGAATCTCAATTTGACGGGTCTTTTTACAATGTTGATTTAACATACATTCTAAAAGGTGCAATAGATATTACTATTTTCAAAGAGACATTGATTGAATTGATTAAAAAACATGTTTCATTACGATCATCCTTCTTCGTTGACGAAAATGGTGTAATCCAACAAAAAATCAAGGATGTTAATGCCATCAACATTAATGATTTTTTTGTACTTGAATCAGAAACTGATGCGTCATCAGTAGAATTAAAAAAGGAAGAGGCTAAAACAACCAGATTTGATTTAGAAAACGGACCATTGTTCAAATCGACTTTAATTCAGTCTGAACAGGAAGATCATAAGCTTCTTTTCGTTTTTCACCACATCATTTTTGACGGTTGGTCAGTTGGAATCTTTGTGAAAGACTTTGTCACAATTTACCAGCAAATTTTAAGTAAGAATTATAATCCCGAAAGTAACAAAAGTGATTATTTAGATTATCTGGTTTGGCTTAAGGACAGTTTAAGTCCCGAAAAAATTGAACCTTATAAATCGTATTGGGAAAATAAATTGAAAGGTATCAATTCAAACCTACAATTAGGGAACCCAAGTCCGCAAACAGATAAAGGTGCAAGGGTAAAACATATTATTGAAGAGCAGTTACGAAACAAGCTGAATGATTTCGCCGGTAAAAACCGAACGACTTTGTTTGTTGTATTAATGGCTTCTGTTCGTACATTTTTATACCGTTTGGCACAAGAAAATTTTGTCATCGGAACACCAATTTCCGGAAGGGTGAAAAAAGAATTTGAATCTACTATTGGTTTGTTTATTAATACATTACCAATATATGCCGAAGTTGATAATGATCAAAGTTTTATCGATTGTTTGAGCAATGAAAGAGCAAGTGTAACGAAAGCTTTGGAATATCAAACTTATCCGTATGATATGATATTGAACGATTTGAAAGTTGTTAACAAACAATCGTTTTTTGATGTACTTGTGGTTTTGCAAAATCAGGATAACAGATCCGGACTTCTTAGCAAAGGTGATTTACCTTTTGAAATTTTGATGGATACTAATCAGGCGGCCCAACTTTCAAGGTTTAATATGACATTTACTTTCTATGAAGCTCCAAATGCTATTGAATTGGAACTGGAATACAAAGTTGATGTGTTCGGCTCAGAATTTATCCAGACAGTAATTGAATCTTATTTCCATTCTTTGGAACAGTTTTTAGAACTTCCTGAGAAAAAGATTTCTGAGCATTCAATGTTAAACGATGATCAGTATAATAAGATTGTACATGAATTTAATGACACCAAGGTTGATTTTCCAAAGGATAAGACGATAGTTGATTTTTTTGAGGCTCAGGTTAAGAAGACTCCAAATAATATAGCAGTAATATTTGAAGAGCAAAGCATCACTTATAAAGAACTAGATCAAAGATCTAATCAATTGGCTCATTACCTGCAAAGTCGAGGAGTTACCACAGAGAGTAATGTTCCATTATTAATGGATAGAAGTATCGATATGGTTTTAGGTATTATAGCCATATTTAAAGCAGGAGGGGTTTATGTTCCAGTGAGTCCAAGTTATCCATTTGAGAGAATAAATTTTATATTAAATGATCTAGATGCTGAAGTTGTATTAGTTCAAGAGCAGTATAGTGGTATTTTATCTATAGAGACTTCAAAAATAATTGTTATAGGGGATCAGGTTATAGATGAAGAGTCTATGGAAGGCTTAGTAAATCAAGTTAGCCCTTCTGATTTGGCCTATATAATTTATACTTCTGGAACAACAGGTGTTCCTAAAGGAGTTATGATTGAACATTTAGGCATGTTAAATCATTTGTTGTCCATGGTTGAGGAGTTTAATCTGAATCAGACTACTCGCTTAGCTCAGACTGCACCTAGTACCTTTGATATATCTATTTGGCAATTATTGAATAATTTGATCGTAGGTGGCAGTATCGTGATTTATAGTGATGATGTTATAAAAGACGTTTCCTTGTTTTTAAAAACAGTGTCAAAAGACCAAATCAATATTTTGCAATTAGTTCCATCGTATTTAGAGTCTCTATTTTCATTTGATGATGGGACTTATTTAGAAAAAGTAGATACATTATCAGTTACAGGAGAAGCAGTAACAAAAGATGTTTTGCAACAATGGTTTAGTCATTACCCCGGTAAGAGAGTATCAAATGCTTATGGTCCATCAGAAGCATCAGATGATGTTAGT
>DATEDY010000346.1:0-2547 GCA_035281405.1 Flavobacterium sp. | reverse complement strand
TGTTTTCTGAAAGATTTTAAATAAAAAAGCCGGTACCGAAATACCGACTTTTTTGTAAACTAACCAAACCAAACAAAATTCTATGAATTCTTAGACAAAGGTCAGATTTTTTTTTGAAATCTATTGTTAAGATATTGTTATTATCTGTCTGATTATGAAAAAATTAACAGTTACTTTTTGTCTTGTAAAGCGAATACTCTTTTCAATAAATCGGAAGTTCTTGAAGCTAAATTAGTTCTAATGTTTTTCTCTTCTACAGCGACCATTTTGAACACACCTTCCATAGCTTTGTTGGTAGTATAATCGGTTAAATCAGGATTTACTTTTTTAACTAACGGAATGCTGTTGTATTTGGTGATAATATTGGTCCAAACTTTATCAGCGCCAACTTTCGCAAACGAATTTTTAATCACAGGATTAAATTTTGCATATAAAGCAGTCGAAGTCGAATTTTGTAAATAAGTAGTAGCAGATCGTTCATCACCCAAAAGGATGTTTTTGGCATCAGTGAATGTCATTCCTTTGATGGCATCAACAAATATGGGTGTCGATTCTTTTACGGCATCTTCTGCAGCGCGATTGATTACTTTTAAGCCTTCATCAGCTAGTTTTGACATGCCGATGTCACGAAGCCCTTTGTCTACTTTTTTTAATTCTTCTGGAAGCAGGATTTTAACCATTTCGTTTTTATAGAATCCGTCAATAGCAGTTAATTTAACCACTTGTTTGTCAATTCCATTGTTTAAGGCTTCTTTTAATCCCGAAGCAATTTCTGCTTGTGATAAAATACCTTGTGTTTGTGGTAATTGATTGATTACTTGTTGCATTTCGGCGCAGCCTGAAAATAAAGGTAGTGCAGCCAATAAAATTATTACTTTCTTCATCGTCTATTTTTTATCCTGTAAAGCAAATACTTTTTTCAATAAGTCAGATGTTCTGAAACTCAAATTAGTTCTGATGTTTTTTTCTTCCACAGAAATCATTTTGAAAACGCCATCCAAAGCTTTGTTGGTCACATAATCATTGATGTCAGGGTTGACTTTGGTTACTAATGGTAAACTGTTGTATCTTTTAATGATATTGTTCCAAATTACATCCGCACCAACTTTACCAATTGATTTTTGAACCACCGGATTGAATTTGTCATACAATGGATTGCGTGTGGATGTTTGCAAATAAGCTGTTGCAGCATCTTCTTTACCTAATAAAATACCTTTCGCATCGGTAATGGTGATGTTTTTAATTGCATCAATGAAAATTGGTGTCGATTCTTTTACGGCATCTTCTGCAGCGCGGTTTAAAGCTTTGATTCCGTCATCTGCTAATTTTGACATTCCCATTTTTCGCAATGTTTTGTCTACTTTTTGTAACTCTTCCGGCATTAAAATTTTAACGGCTTCATTTTTATAGAATCCATCCGTAGCGGTTAATTTGGTTACTTGATCTTTGATACCTTTGTTTAAGGCTTCTTTTAAGCCTCCGGCAATATCAAGTCCGCCATCTTTTTTAGAAACGGTTGCAATCTTTTCTTCTGCTTTTTTAAGCAAATCTTTAAGCTGTGCATTGCTTACAAATGGCACTAAAACAAGTAGTAGGAATATCTTTTTCATAAATAAAAATTGGTTTACCAAAGATAAGCAAACTCCGTGCCTTTTTAAATTGCAATGGGATTGATTTAACAAAAAATCACAATCCTAGAATACCTTTTTTTAAGTTTAATTGTTCCTGTGTAGGGTTTTCAACCGCAGAAATGTATACTTCTTCCAGATAACCATCGAGCTGTAATCCTATGGCAAATAGGTAGTCGGTAACAGGAATTCTCTTGGTGCCGGTTACATAATCATCAAAAAACCACTGCAGATTTTTACCTGAAACTTTATTGGCAGCGGTAATAATGTCTTTCAGTTCATAAGGAATGTTGGTTTTTCCAAATTGAGCATACATTTCGGTCATAAAATCTTCAAGCCCTTTTCGGTTACCGGTGGCTTTTCTGATTTCAATATCTAAGCCTAAACCAACTAATGCACCTCCACCATAGACTAAATAACGGTTTTGGTTTTTGTTGGCTCCGGATTCTTTAATGCTGGTTTTGTTTTGTTGTAAATCCCTAATGATGTTGTATCTCGTTATTACATTTTCAAAGCGTTTGTAAAAAGTGGGTTCGTCAATGATTTGGGTACGGATAAGTAGAATGTTCGTCAAATAATCTGTAAATCCTTCTTTAAACCATTCGTCTTGCCCTTTTGGTATTACGGTATGACCATTCCACAAATGAATCGTTTCATGTGCCATGATATGTCCCCAATTGGTTCTGCTGTTTTTGTTGATGGTTCCTTTTATGATTTGACTAAAACTGGTTTTGAAGGCACTACCGTCAGTAATTACACTACTTTCATTGACAACAATGAGGTATTTCTTCTTTGGTGAACCATTAAAATATTTTGTAGTAGATTCAATAATCGGTTGCATTAATTCTATAAAATCACTTTCGTTGGCTTTTATAGAATTTCCAAGCGCAAACAAGAGTTCAAAATCACCTATTTTAAT
>DATEDY010000345.1:0-16287 GCA_035281405.1 Flavobacterium sp. | reverse complement strand
GATTGGTACGGAGTTTCTTGCGCCAATAAGTTTATCGACCATAAAAAGAAAAGAAAAACTACATAAAAAGCAGGCTTTTTAGTCATATAGAAAAAACTCCAAAGTGTCAAAGATATTGTAATTCAGCTAAAAAAGCTATTTAAGGATTCAATTAGAGAGTGCAATGTGCTCAATCCTCGAATTCTTTTTATCAAATAAAATAATCAGCGAGCAGGTACCATTGGTACAAGAGTTATTGGAAATGATTTTTTGGGAGGTTTGGGCACTGGTTACACCTTCTTCAGAAATACCCCACGAAAGAGAAAATACACTGGATTCAAAATCTTCCTTAGCAAAAGAATTCACCGTAAAATTGGACAATAAAAAGGGTTGATAATCTCTTTTGTGTAAAGGAATTACGGTCTTGTCCTTTTTGACAACAACCGGCTGAATCATTACCAGAGTATTTTGGGGAAGCTCTTCCCATTCTTCCCAATTGACCTCATTGACAATCCACGATTTCTGATTGTTAATTTCAATAAAGAGCAACGAATTATGTGCAGGGAAAAGCAGAAGATGCTCATTTAACGTAGCTGACCGACCCAAATTGCTTGCGGCCTTTCTTTCAAAAATCTTAATACTTCTATTATTGATTTGTGCAAAAACCGTAAAACAACTGGACAAAAGAAAAAACAACAACCAACCGAATTTGAATTTAACCCCCATAATTCTCTCGGATAAGCATTTTGCATTCTAAATGTAAGAAAATTTAAAGCAAAAAACTTAAAATGAAGCGATTAATTGATAAAACAACAAATTCTCAGCAGTCCGTTGATAAGAATCAGACTAGCTGAGAATTTGTTGTTATCTTGATATCGGAATTATTTCAAAAGGGTTACATGACCCGATTTGGTGTGTTTTCTATCCACCGAAACAGTTATAGTACACATCCCTTCCGAACAACAACTGTTTGAAGACGATGCGGTTCGCTTCACATTCTCTTTTACATTATAACCTGCTTTTCTTCCACTTGCTCCTGAAGAACTGGAACTCATCGCTCCGGTATTAGACATTCCCCATGAAAAAGAATAAATTTCAACACCATCTCCATCAGTATCAGGCTGTAAAGCATCGAGTGTCAAATCGTTCAACAAAATTGGCTTGTGTTGTCTTTTTCCTGTAGCCAGTCCAGAAGAAGCATCCCTTGGTGATTTTATAGCTCCAGATGTAGCTTGAAGAGTTGCCTTAGGATCAACAATTGACGTAGATATAACGGTTGTGATAGGCATTTCCATCCAATCATCAGCAGCCATTTTTTTTACCACCTTGCACCCTTCACTGCTAGTCACAACCATTAAAGGATCAGGGTTATTAGGAAAAACCACAAGACAAGACTCACTAGTCTTACTCTGATAAATCTTTACTTTATTATCTTGGGCATTAACCGTTGTTTGCAGGAATGAAAAAACAGTTACAAGCAGCTGGATTGTCAGAATTTTTTTCATAATATTTTAGTTTTAAATATTTTACCAATTAAATTTACTACTAAAAATAGGCTAAAATTAAAATCCAGACTGCTGTTTACCGACGAAACAAAACGCTTTATCGAATAACTACTCCTTAGTAACCACCTGAAGGGTTTCCCGGCTCATCTGACGCAATAAAACCGTTTTGTTCTGTTCTACCATTTTCATTGCTTTATCATCAAAATGACGAATAGTATACAAAGACACATTCTCGTTATAAGATACTTTGAATTTTTTAGACAGAATTTTGTGCAGTTCTTTAAAGTTGTTGAATTTATCTTCCACACAAACAGAGAAACTAATCGCCGAATTCTGAATCAAACTCACTTTGATTTTGAACTGATGAAGCAATCCGAAGATTTCGCTGATGTTTTCTTCCATGATGAATGAAAAGTCAATCGAAGACAATGAAATCAACAACTGATCTTTTTTTACGATAAAACAAGGCAGTTTCGGTTCTAAATCTTCTCCCTTAGCAACACTGGTTCCGGCTAATAAAGGGTTAATGAATGATTTTACAAACAAAGGAATCTCTTTTCTCTGAAGTGGCTGCAATGTCTTTGGGTGAATAACACTCGCTCCGTAAAAAGCCAATTCTATCGCCTCACGATACGAAATCTGATTCAACAATGTAGCATTTTCAAAATAACGGGGATCGGCATTCATAACCCCTGGAACATCTTTCCAGATAGTCACACTTTCCGCATTCAGACAATACGCAAAAATAGCCGCTGTATAATCCGAACCTTCACGTCCCAAAGTAGTAGTGAATCCATTTTCATCAGCACCTACGAAACCTTGAGTAACAAACAACGATTTCTTTTTAGCGATTTTAGCAATGGTTTTTTGGGTTACCTCCCAATTCACATTGGCATCACGATAAGTGTTATCTGTTTTGATATAATTACGTACATCCATCCATTCCGTCTTGATTCCTTGAGAACTCATGTAATGACCTACGATAGTTGTCGAAATGATTTCACCATAACTTACAATCTGATCGTACACAAAATTATAATTTGGTGATTTATTACTTCTCAAAAAGTATTCTAAATCGGCAAAATGATCACGAACATCCAAAAACACTTCATGCTCCTCATCATCAAACAAATCAATAAGAATTTGGTTGTGGTATTTCTTTATTTCCTGCACCGAAGCATTCAATTCGGAAGATTTTTCAAAATAGTTCTTTATCACTACTTCTAAAGCATTTGTGCTTTTCCCCATAGCGGAAACCACTAATAATACATCCTCATAACCTACTTTTTGCAGAACGTCAAAAACGTTTTTCACACCGGCTGCATCTTTTACAGAAGCGCCACCAAATTTAAAAATTCTCATAGTTGTTTAAATTTCAAAGCATATAAGTACTTTGATTGTTGTTATTAATTATATTTTATTTAGAAATTCATCGATTCCTTCTTCACTCATTTGGACTACACTCCAATCATCAAGAACCTTCGCTCCTGATTTCTCATAAAAGTCAATCGCATTCTGATTCCAGTCCAACACATTCCACTCGATACGGCGAACTTGGTCTTTTTTTCCTTGCTTAATGATTTCTTTGTACAAAGCAAAACCGGCTCCTGTACCACGTTTGTCTTCTTTCACGATCAGATCTTCCAAATGAATGGTTTTTCCTTTCCAGGTGGAATAACGGTAATAATACAAAGCCATCCCTACAATAGCGCCTTCTTCTTCAGCAATAAACGTATGAAACAATGGTCGCTCTCCAAAACCATCACGCTCTAAATCGGCCACAGTGACTACTACAGCATCGGGTTCTTTTTCAAAAACAGCCAACTCCTTAATAAGTTCGAGGACGGCTGCCATGTCATTTTGGGTTCCTTTACGGATAATCATAGTATTATTTCTTTTTAGCAGTGGTTTTCTTTGCAGTAGTTTTCTTTGCAGTCATTTTCACATAAGGCTTGTACAAACCTTCTGCCGTAGCTCTTTCTTTAGCTTTCAACGCTCTGTCCTTCGGATCTGGATGCGAACTCATCATCTTGGTAATAATATTTGATTCGGCACCTTCATTCAATTTCGCCAAAATCATGAAAGCAGACTCCACAGCATTGACATTATACTTGTTACGCTTCATGAAATCATAGGCATACATATCCGCATCACTTTCCTGCTTGCGGCTGTGCGCACTCGACAACAAGGCATTTCCAATTTTACCCAATTGGCCATCAGTTACTTTAGCCACTTTATCCGATTGAGATCCAGCCGCATCAATAAGTGCTTCATTACGATAAGCCGCCTTGATGGCATCTCTGGAATCATGATTCACCACATGCCCGATCTCATGTCCAATAACCGCTAACAATTCGTTATCATCCATAACATCCATCAATCCGGAATATACTCTCACGCTACCATCAGCAGTAGCAAAAGCATTCACTTCCTTAACCTTGTATACTTTATAATTTAAAACTAATCCGTTTTCATTTTTATGTTTTCCAAACAATCTGTTCAATCGAATAGTGTAAGGATCTTTAGGTCCGGCCACTACATTTTCCTTATCCATTTTAGCCACAGCTTCTTTGGATAAATTAGCAGCATCTTCATCGCTGAATGTAAAACTGGTCACACCTTTCTGCAAAGCACCAAGTGCCTTATCTCCTAAGTTAATCTGAGCCTGTAACGAACAAACTCCCAGTAATAACAATGAACAAAATAGCTTTTTAGTTTTCATAATCGTGTTTTTTATTGAATAACAAAGATAAAATAACTTAAGGTGATAAAAATAACCCATTTAAAAGTTTTTTGTTATTTCATCCCCTATTTTCAGAACGGAGAAATTAGAAATCAAGTATGGCTAATCTTTGAAAATAAATTAGGATATTTGTGCCACTAACTACAACGATTTCTTACATGGAAGAACGCAATAAAACCCTAGGCGAATTTATCATTGAAAAACAAAGTGATTTCCAATACTCCTCGGGAGAATTATCCAGAATTATCAACTCTATCCGATTGGCAGCCAAAGTAGTCAATTACAAAGTGAACAAAGCCGGATTAGTTGATATCGTAGGTGCTGCCGGTGACCAGAACATTCAAGGAGAAGACCAACAAAAACTGGACGTATATGCTAACGAGGTGTTCATACAAACATTGATTAACAGAGAAATTGTATGTGGTATTGCATCAGAAGAGAACGACGATTTCATCACCGTTGCAGGATCAGACAACAGCCACAACAACAAATATGTAGTACTAATGGATCCTTTGGACGGATCTTCTAATATTGATGTAAATGTTTCTGTAGGAACTATTTTTTCTGTTTTCAGAAGAGTAACACCTATCGGAACTCCGGTACAATTGGAAGATTTTTTACAACCAGGCGTAAACCAGGTCGCTGCCGGTTATGTGATCTACGGTACTTCAACCATGCTGGTATACACTACCGGTCATGGCGTTAACGGGTTCACATTAAACCCTGCAATCGGTACTTTCTACCTTTCACACCCTAACATGCAGTATACTCAAGATGGAAATATTTACTCCATCAACGAAGGAAACTATGTACATTTTCCGCAAGGTGTAAAAGATTATATCAAATACTGCCAGCTGGAAGAAGGCGATCGCCCTTATACTTCAAGATACATCGGAAGTTTGGTATCCGATTTTCACAGAAACATGATCAAAGGGGGAATTTACATTTACCCAACCAGCTCAAAAGCTCCAAAAGGAAAACTTCGTTTGCTTTACGAATGCAATCCAATGGCTTTTATTGCTGAACAAGCCGGAGGAAAAGCATCAGACGGTTACCAACGTATCATGGAAATACAGCCAACAGAATTACACCAGCGCGTACCTTTCTTCTGCGGAAGCCACAACATGGTAGAAAAAGCAGAAGAATTCATGAAAAACAGTAAATAATGCATATTGAAGATCAAAACAATAGTTTTGAAGAATTTGAAAAACCGGAAATAACAACAAAAGACCGTAGAAAACTACTTCCTTGGTGGATTAGATTTTTCTGCTGGGTATTTATGCCATTAGGTGTAATAGCTATCGCTACAATTCCCATAGGTTTGTTTGGTTTCCCAACCGACTTATCCATTTACGGACTGAGTACCACTAATTCCATTTCGCTTATAGGCCTTGGCATTATTGCCGTTATGACCTTCAAAGCCTATGTCGCCTACTTGCTTTTCTTCGGCAAAGACCGAGCAATAGAATTAGGCAAAATAGATGCATTAATTGGTATACTGATTTCCATTGTCACAACCGTTTCCCAGTTTATAGACAATTCTCCCAATTTTTATATCCGCATTGAAATAGTATTCTTAATTCTCTATTTTATCAAATTGAACAAAATAGAATACCAATGGGATAATATCGAAGAATAGTTAAGCCGGTTCTGCAATCGGCACTGTAAGAAAACATAATCAAACAAAAATACCCTGATGATGCATCGGGGTATTTTTGTTTATATCTAGCTATAAAGAGAAGGCACAAAATAAAAAAGCCGGGTTGGGGACCCCAGCTTTCTATGTATCAAATTAATAAGCGCATAAAAAAAGCCCTGATTTCTCAGAGCTTTTTTGTTGGTCCACTAGGACTCGAACCTAGAAAGACGGCACCAAAAACCGTAGTGTTACCATTACACCATGGACCATTAAACCTGCGTTAATTCCTTAATGCGAGTGCAAATTTACGACGTTTTTTTATTCACGCAAGTTTTTTTCGAAAAAAATTAAAAAAATTTTTTTTAACCTTTTCTTTAGATAAAAAAATAGTTTCTTTGTGTAACAAATTACAAACCGAAACAGAATCCTATGTCATTCAATTTCAATAAGTGGAACACCATTCTTGGTTGGACTTCCTTCTTTATTTCTCTTTTAGTTTACTCTTTAACCGTAGAACCTACCATGAGTTTTTGGGATTGTGGCGAATACATCGCTACTGCTGCCAATCTTGAAGTAGGCCACCCTCCCGGAGCTCCTTTATACCAAATGATGGGTGCTTTCTTCGCTATGTTCGCCATAGGAAAAGAGAATATCGCATTGATGGTCAACATGATGTCTGTATTTTCAAGTGCTTTCACCATTTTATTCCTATTCTGGTCTTCGACTATAGTAATAAGAAAGATTATAGCTCCTTACACCGATTTGAATAAAAACAATGCTGTTGCAATTTTAGGAAGCGCTTTTGTAGGCGCAATGGCTTTTACTTTTTCGGATAGTTTCTGGTTTAACGCAGTGGAAGCCGAAGTATATGCGATGGCAACTTTCTTAATCGCCTTACTATTTTGGCTAGGTTTACGATGGGAACAGGAAATGGATACACCACGAGGCAATAAATGGCTTTTGGTTATCGCTTTAGTCGTAGGACTTTCTTTCGGAGTACATTTTATGGCATTGCTAACCATTCCATCAATTGGGTTTCTATATTACTTCAAACACTACAAACAAGTTACTATTAAAAACTTCATCATCGCTAACATTGTGGTGGTTTCTATATTAATGTTCATATTCAAGTTATTATTACCTTGGATCATGACATTTTTCGGTGCAACCGAAGTTTTTATGGTAAATAGCCTTGGATTACCATTCAACTCAGGTACAATTTTCGTAACCATTTTATTGGTCGCTTTCTTTTATTTCGGATTAAAATACACACACGAAAAAGGCAAAGCACTATACAACACATTAATTCTTTGTGTTTTATTCATTCTAATCGGCTTCTCAACTTGGTTGATGCTACCTATCCGCGCCAACGCGCAAACACCAATCAACGAAAACAAACCTTCCGATGCACGTGAGGTATTAGCCTACTACAACCGTGAACAATACGGTGAACAAAAATTATTCTATGGACCTCAGTTCTCTGACACCTATGCCGGTTTAGACGAAAACAATCCCTACAGCGATGAAAAACCGAATTACGAAAGGGATGAAGCTACAGGGAAATACGTTATCGTAAACAATTTCAAAAACGGAAAACAAAATACCGACGATAACCATAAAGCATTCTTACCTCGTCTATGGAGCAGTGAGCACAATGTAAACTATATGCGCTTCACCAAACCTTTGGAATTTACCATCAACCACCAGGCTTTTGAAGACGAAAGCGAAATGCAGCAAATGACGCAGATTGTTTCTGAATTCAAAGCAGCTTACGCTTCAGGCAAATTAGACATAGAAGATTACGACAAATTCCTTAGATCATACGGACAATATTTAATCGTAGAAAAACCCTCAACTCTGGACAACCTGCAATTCATGTTCGAATACCAATTCGGATACATGTACTGGAGATACCTAATGTGGAACTTCACCGGAAGACAAAATGACAAACAAGGGGAATACGACCTGAAAGACGGTAACTGGATCAGCGGCATTAACGCTATCGATTCCTTCCGTTTAGGCTCACAAGACAATTTACCTGCCGACTGGAAAAACAATAAAGGAAGAAACACCTATTTCTTCTTGCCTTTCATCATTGGATTAATTGGCTTCTGTTTCCATGCCAAAAAAGACCTAAAAAGCTTCTATGTAATTTTAGCATTATTCTTATTTACTGGTTTAGCTTTAAAAATATACTTGAACGAAAGACCTTTCGAACCGCGCGAACGTGATTACGCCTTAGTGGGTTCTTTCTATGTTTTCGCCATGTGGATTGGTATTGGTGTCTACGCCATTTATGATTTCATCAAAAAATACATCACACCAAATATCGCCGGCCCGGTAGCTATCACAGCTTGTCTGTTAGCCGCACCGGTAGTAATGGCAACACAAAACTGGGACGATCATGACCGTTCTGACAAATACACTGCAGTTTCTTCTGCTAAAGCGTATTTGGATTCATGCGCGCCTAACGCCATCTTATTCACAATTGGAGATAACGACACGTTCCCATTATGGTACTTACAGGAAATCGAAGGCTACAGAACCGATGTTCGCATCGTAAACACCAGCTTATTGATGACCGATTGGTACATTGATGCAATGAAACGCAAAGCATACGATTCTGATCCGGTGCCAATTTCTTTCGAGCACAAAGACTATGTAGGTGAAAAACGCGACTACCTGATTTTTGATAAGGCTACCGAAGACAGAATGGCTGTTGACGACTTCTTCAATTTCATTTCAAGTGACGACCCAAGAACATTGGTGGAAATGCGTAACGGACATAAGATCCAATTTTATCCAACAAATAAAATCCGCATTCCGGTTGATAAAAATGCTGTTTTAGCAAACAAAGTAGTCAATCCGGCTCTTAAAGATTCTATCGTTCCGTATATTGATGTAGACATCAAAGGAGATGCTATTTACAAAAACCGCTTAATGATGCTGGACATCGTGAGAAACAACAAATGGAAACGCCCAATTTATTTCTCACCGGGCGCTTTCGCAGACGATGACTACATCTGGATGAAGGAATTCCTGCAACTGGACGGAATCATCTACAGATTGGTCCCTGTAAGAACACCGCTAAGCAAAGAAGCATACAGTTTCGAAATGGGAAGAATTGATACTGACGTAATGTACAAAAACGTAATGAAATGGACTTGGGGTAATGGAGAAAGAACCGATATTTACCACGATCCTGAAACCAGAAAAAACAGTATTTCTTACCGTACCAACTTTAATCGCTTAGCCAATGCTTTAATCGCAGAAGGCAAACTCGATAAAGCAGAAAAAGTAGTAGATTTAGCAATAGCAAAATTACCTTTGGACTATTATGAGTTTTACAGCCTGGTAGATCCGTTAGCCGAAAACTACTACAAACTGAACAAAAAGGCAAAAGCGCAAAAAGTACTAAGAGACTTGGTTGCAAAATATCAGGACGAACTGAAATATTTCGTAACGTTGACGCCAACAGAACAAAATGATTTCGCTGTGGATATTGTAACCAGCATCGAAAGATATAGAGGGCTTCTGGAAATTGCCAAAGAAAACAAAGACATGGCCTTTTACAATGAATTAAAGCCTGCGTTCAACAGCTTTGCACAACGATACGAACGATTCGGTGTCGAGACAGAATAGAATTAAATACAATTGATTTCAATAAAGCTTTCGGAGTTCTTTCGAAAGCTTTATTTTTACACTATGTTTTACTGGATAAAGACACCTAAAATAGTAAAATGGTTATTCTATAACCAACATTGGTCTATGCAAAATACAGAGCGTAAAATCTACCTCACATTTGACGATGGCCCAACTCCGCAAGTCACCGAATGGACTCTCGACATCCTCAAAAAGGAAAACATAAAAGCTACTTTCTTCTGCATCGGTAAGAATATTGAAACCCATCCGGATATCTTCGAAAAGGTAATTAACGATGGACATGCCATTGGCAACCACACTTTCAACCATCGCAATGGCTGGAAAACCAAAACAAAGGAATACCTGGAAAACATAGAGCAATGCGAAAACACTATTCAGAATAACGGAAGCAAAAAACAAAAAGCAAAACTCTTTCGGCCTCCCTACGGAAAAGTAACCGTAAAACAAAGTGCAAAACTACGCAAAGCGGGCTACCGAATTATCATGTGGGATATCCTTACAGCCGATTTTGACACAACGGTTTCACCTGAAAAATGTTTGGAAAATGCTATCCAAAAAGTGGAATCAGGAAGTATCATTGTTTTCCACGATAGCCTAAAAGCAAAAACAAACCTTGAGTATGCACTACCCAAAGCGATTAAATTTTTAAAAGAAAAAGGATTTGTGTTTGATTCGATACAATCGAATTAAATCTGATCTTGAACCAAAGTAATCAACGTATTGGCATCCAATTCTCCAGACTGACGCCATTTCATCTGACCTTCTTTATAAATCATCAATGTAGGAAGCCCTTTAATGCGAAGCGCCTCAGCTAACTCCTGATTTTTATCTACATCAATTTTAATAACTTTGGCTCTATCTCCCAACGCAGCGGCCACATCTTTAATAACGGGGTGCATGGATTGTGACGATTCGTTCCAATCGGTATAGAAATCGATTAAAACCGGTACATGGGCATTGATAAGCTCTCCAAATTTTGACATAAGTTTATTATTTTAATTAAACTTTGTTATACAAATATAGTGTTTTTACTAAATTACACTGTATTTTGACCTTTTTTTAACCTAATAACTGTAATTTCAGGCATAATCCCCACACGGCCAGGATAGGCATGAAAACCAAAACCACGGTTTACATAAACGTATCGACCCAAATATTCATAACATCCCGCCCATTGTTTATACATGTATTGTGCCAGACTCCACTTGAAATAACCCGGAATCTCAATACCAAACTGCATCCCATGGGTATGTCCACTCAACGTTAACTGAAAATGTTTATCGTCGTGTTTCACAATCTCTTCCCAATGACTCGGATCATGACTCATCAACACTTTAAAGTCCTCTTTGGATAAACCTTCGGAAGCTTTCACAACATCTCCCATGGAACCAAAATGTTTACCCCAGTTCTCCACTCCCACAATAGCTATTTCCTGATTATCCTTAGTAAGCTTAATATGCTCATTCATCAATAATTTAAAATCTATCTGACGGTGTAAATCCTTGATGTTTTCAAAATTGGCCGCTTTTTCTTTTTCCGAACCCCATTCCAGATAAGCACCATAATCATGATTGCCCAAAATGGAATACTTACCAAAAACCGGCTTTTCCAATCGGTTGAAGGTGTCAATCCACGGATGCATTTCTTCTGCCTTCGCATTTACAATATCACCTGTAAACAAAAGAATATCCGACTGCTGTTCGTTGATCAGATCAACCGCATAATTAATCTTATCAGCATTGTCAAAACTCCCCGAATGAATGTCAGAAATATGGGTAATCGTAAAACCGTCAAAAGCATCCGGCAAATCAGGAAAGAATAAATTTTGCTTGATAACCTTATAATTGTATTTCCCTACAGTAACACCATAAATCAACGACAAAAAAGGAATCGATGCCAAACCTAAAGCTATTTGGCTCACAAATTTTCTTCTGGAAGGCAAAAAATCAGGACTGTTGTCGTACTCAATAAAATAATTGATCGAACCTGCTATGAAACGCACTACATCTTCACCAAACATAAAAACAGTCATCACCATCTTGGGAAGATAAATTGTCAGCATTAACCCTAAAGCAAATAAACTACGATGGGTTTGCCCCACTTTTCTGTCGTAATTGAAAATGGTGTAGAAAATATACACAAAAGCAATCAAACTGATTATCTGATAACCATACAAAAACCATTTGGACTTTATTAAGGTTCTGAATACTTGATAAGAATATACCTCAACAAGCAATAGAATAAAAGCTATAACAAGAAAACGAAACATCATCTCTAAAAAATTTTACACAAAATAACGAAGAAAGTCAATAGGGTTATTTTTATTAATCAAAATTTAACTTTTAAAAAACAAAAACCGCATATTCAAATTCGATTATGCGGTTTTTGCTGCTGCTGTAAGTAAAAATCACTTCACAATCAGCGTCATATTTGGAGTAATAATAGCATCATTATTACCTCCCGTATACCGTTGGGCATACACCTCAACATAATCATTCGTCAATAACTCAACAGTCGCACCCAAAGGCAACACTAAAATATCATTGGCCGCCAATCCTCTTCCGTAAATTTTATACTGCGAAATAACCGTTCCGTTTTTGGCAATATAGATGATATAAGTCCCAACACCAGCCACCTGAAAAGAAATCGATCCGGTTACCTGAAAAATTCTCTTCTTTTTCCCCAAATATTTTAATCGATTGTTCACCCCGCCATCAGTAGAAAATCGAAACAAATTAGAGGAAGTCGAAACGCCTTGCACTTTAATGATATTACTCGGATTCTGATTGTTAAACGTAGTGCTCGCACCACTTCCTACTGCATAATCCACCGCAAATTCACCAACAGCCGAAGCATCTACTTCCGTAGGAATTCCGGGGCAACGTACATTCCAGTTATTATTGAAATTATAACCTGTATAGGTACCCACGGTATACGGATTTACATATTTACCCGTGGTCAAAGTTCCGGTAAAAACCGTGGACTCCATAACCGCATCCCCGGTTATCGTTGGATTGGACGACACATCAAAACCAGTATTGGCCCCTACTACTTCACTAAATCCTCCCTGTTTGGCCACCAACGCAAATGTCCCAACCAATCGTTCATAAATCCCGGAATTATTACCAAACCATCCGGAATTACTAATTAGCAACTTACTCACATTCTCATAAGTCATACCGTTCGTATTCCCAATGTATTGAACAATACTCACAAAAAACAATGCAAAATTCCTGGCACTACCCACCGAAGACGAACTGGCCACAATGCAATCCCTAAAAACCATACTGGCCGTTCCACCACCATCAATATTGAACACATTTCCGGTCGGTGCCGATAAAGTCAGTACACGGAGCGTCCCTCCTGTCGAACCGGTAAACAAATCCCCGGAGGTTCTGATTAATTTGTCTTCTCCCGAATCCTGCCCGTTGAGATAGGCATTGTTTAATTCAATAGGTAAATTCAAGTTGATGGTACCATTTATTTCATACAAGGTTCCGGAATCCAAAAGATACTTCGTCCCTCCTCCTGCCGCAAGTTCACTGGCCAAAACAGTCGCTAAAACATCCGTAGATTTGATCAGCTTATATTTTAGTCGGTCATCAGAACCGGTGGAAACTTTAACCCAACTTGTAGTACTCAAATTATAAAGACAGAGCGATTTTAAATCGGTATCATAAACAGTCAGTCCGTCAGCTGGAGATACAATGGCAGCCTTTTGCGCACTGGTCATTCTCGGCGCTAACATTCCTTTAGACGTGGAAACCACATCTAATACAGAGCTTGCGTCAGGAGTCACTGTTCCTATCCCGACTTGTCCAAACAGATTGCTTGTAATCAACATAAAAAACAACAAGCAGGGAATCAAACCCTTTTTTTGTGGTGGTATTTTTTTCATGCTCAATAAATTAAAGATTTCAAATAACTAATTGACTATCAAATCAATACATAAATTTAATAATTTATACCCTACAATTCACCGAACACTCGTTAAAATTTCATCCAAAAAAGAAGGATTAACATTGTATCAGATAAATTGCCTTTCCGCAAGTTGAACTTCTTCAGCAATGAATTTTCAAACATGCAACATTACAAACCAACAAACCCTCCCCAATCTTTAAATCTTTAAATCCTTCAATCTTTAAACCAACCTAATAGATGTAGCACGGATGTAGCACTGTTGTAGCACTCTTGTAGCACTGTTATAGTACTACAAAGTGTTGTTCAATGGTTAGACAATTTGATTTTTAATCTTACCTAAGTTGAGCTTCATTACCGAATAACTTTCAAACAATCAACATTCCAACATGACAAACAAGTAACCACAAACAACAAACCACAAACCATATCCAACTTAACAAAAGTTTTGTACTTTTGATTGCTTACAAAATAACAGTCATGTCAGATCAAAAACGCCTATTCTTACTCGATGCATACGCCTTAATCTTCAGAGGGTATTACGCTTTTATCAAAAACCCTCGTATCAACTCTAAAGGAATGGATACCTCAGCCATCATTGGTTTTATGAACTCTTTAATGGATATCATCCGCAGAGAAAAACCCAATCACCTGGCCGTGGCTTTCGATAAAGGAGGTAGTGACTACCGTTTGGAAATGTACACCGAATACAAAGCAAACCGCGACGCCACTCCCGAAGCAATCAAAATCGCCGTTCCCTATATCCAGGAATTGCTTAAAGCAATGCATATTCCTATTATCGAAAAATCAGGTTTCGAAGCCGATGACTTAATCGGAACTCTCGCAAAACAAGCTGAGAAAGAAGGTTATCAAGTATTCATGGTAACTCCCGATAAGGATTTCGGCCAATTGGTTTCCGAAAACATCTTCATGTACCGACCTGCCCGTTTGGGTAACGATATTGAAATTTGGGGTGTCGAAGAAGTGAAAGCGAAATTTGAAGTGCAGGATCCGCTACAGGTAATCGACTTCCTGGCCATGATGGGTGATGCTGTCGACAACATTCCGGGATTACCAGGTGTAGGAGAAAAAACTGCCAAGAAATTCCTTGCCGAATACGGCTCTATTGAAAACTTGCTTGATAACACACACCAATTGAAAGGTGCTATTAAAGATAAAATCGAAGCCAACAAAGAACAAGGTTTGTTGTCTAAGAAATTAGCCACTATCCTACTGGATTGCCCGGTTACTTTTGATGCTGAAGACTATGAATTATCCAAACCGGATGTAGAAAAAACCGATGCTATCTTCCAGGAATTGGAATTCCGCCAACTGAAAGCACAATTTGACAAATTATTCGGTTCCGGTAAAGAATACGACGAAATTGACACCAACGGCAATGGAGACTCTTCTAAACCTACTAAAAAAACGGCTCCTAAAAACGAAAACCAATTCGACTTATTCGGATTCTCCGATGAGGAAAGCGATGCTCCTGTAGCACATTCCGCTTATGCTACTTTAGAGAATACTCCGCATTTGTACCAAATCGTTCAAGGGGACTTGCCTATAAAATTACTGATCCAAAATCTAATGAATCAGCCTTCCGTATGTTTTGATACTGAAACTACAGGAATTGACGCCTTAAATGCCGAATTGGTTGGTATGTCTTTCTCTTACGAAAAAGGGAAAGGCTTCTATATCCCATGCCCGGAAAACCAGGAAGAAGCACAAGCAGTAGTAGAAAAATTCCGACCGTTCTTCGAGAGTGAAAGCATTGAAAAAATCGGTCAGAACATGAAATACGATTTAAAAGTCTTGGCTAATTACGGCATCGAAGTCAAAGGAAATCTATTTGACACCATGATTGCCCACTACCTGATCAATCCGGATATGCGCCACAATATGGATGTATTATCGGAAACCTATCTGAAATATGCACCCAAGTCTATCGAAACATTAATCGGTAAGAAAGGCAAAAACCAGCTATCCATGCGCGATGTAGCCTTGGAAGACATCAAAGAATACGCTACCGAAGATGCCGATGTGACTTTACAACTGAAAGAGCACTTCCAACCTATCTTGGAAAAAGTAGGTACTAAAAAATTATTCGACGAAATTGAAATCCCATTGGTTCCCGTCCTGGCCGCTATGGAAATGGAAGGCATCAACCTCGATGAAAACTTCCTGAAAACCATGGCAGTCGACATGCAGAAAGAAATCGACACCTTTGAAAACAAAATTTACGAAGAAGCCGGAGAGAAATTCAACCTAGCTTCTCCTAAACAATTGGGAGATATCTTATTCGATAAATTAAAAATTGGCGGTGCCAAACAAAAGAAAACCAAAACAGGTCAATATGCTACTGGCGAAGAGGTGTTAAGTTATTTAGCCAACGAACACCAAATCGTAAAAGACATCTTAGAATGGCGCCAATTGGTAAAACTGAAAAGTACTTATGTAGATGCATTACCAACACAGGTAGATAAAAAAACACACCGCGTGCACACCGATTATATGCAAACGGTTGCTGCTACCGGACGCTTGAGTTCTAACAACCCGAACTTACAGAACATCCCAATCCGTACCGAAAGAGGTCGTCAAATAAGAAAGGCATTTATTGCCCGTGATGAAAACTACACCTTGCTTTCTGCCGATTACTCCCAAATTGAATTGCGAATTATTGCCGCTTTAAGTGGAGAAGAGAATATGATCGCTGCTTTCCAAAACAACGAAGACATTCACCGCAGTACTGCTGCCAAAGTATTCAACGTAGCTTTGGAAGAAGTAACCAAAGAACAGCGTAGCAATGCCAAAACGGTAAACTTCGGAATCATATACGG
>DATEDY010000344.1:0-2147 GCA_035281405.1 Flavobacterium sp. | reverse complement strand
GATGAAGAAAAACACTTTGTGGAGCAAACCACAAAACTCTATGATTTCGTTTTAAAAGCCGATAACGTTCTGGATAAAATCACCGAGTACAAAGACAATTGGCTAGCGCAAATTCTAATCAAATTCATGAAATAGTTCTTTCAAAACAACTATTTATAAAACCTTAAAAAAAGAATATTGAAATAACTATTTTTTTTAATTAAAACTTTCATTTTTTTCTGAAAGTTTAATAAATACAAACATTATGAAAACAGCATTGAAAATAATCGAGATCATCAATATCGCAGCGTTACTATTTCTTCTTATTGGCGCTTATGGCTTACCACTTACCGGTTTTTTACAAGTTGTAGCTGCGCTTATTTTTATAGGAACCTTCCCTAAAAACAAATTTATTTATTGCTACTTCGGATTGGTCATTTTCTTCTTTGCGGTGTGGAACGGCACTTTAGAAGATTGGTTTTTTATTATTCCCATTTTTCTGATTTTCTTTTTGACCTTTATCATTTACCATCAGAAGCGGAAACTAAAAAAGGGAAATCAAGAATCAGTTACAGCATTAAAAAATTAAAATATGAGCTTCTTAACCGCACAATGGAAAAACCTGATTATGGCAAACTATGTTGTCAATTCGGAAGTACTTGAAAAATACCTGCCAGCAGGTACCGAACTCGATTACTGGAACGGAAACTGTTATGTAAGTTTGGTTGGATTTCTCTTCAAAAACACAAAAGTTTTAGGTTTCAAAATACCGAATCACACCAATTTTGAAGAAGTCAATCTTAGGTTTTACGTCAAACGTTTTGAAGACGGAGAATGGAAACGTGGTGTTGTTTTTATTCAGGAAATAGTTCCCAAAAGCATGATTACTTTGGTTGCCAATACCTTCTACAGAGAAAATTACAAAACCTTGGCCATGCAGCATGAGAACCAACTGAAAGCCGAAATCAGAAAAGTGAGTTATAGTTGGGAAAATCAAAAGAAAACCAATCAGATTACGGTCAACGCTTATGATTTTGCTTCAACAATAGAAGAAGGTAGCGAAGCCGAATTTATCACCGAACATTACTTCGGTTATACCAAATACAATGAGAATACCACTTATGAATACGAAGTAAAACATCCAAAATGGCAGCACTACCTAATCAAGAACTTTGACATTACAATTGACTTCAAAAATGCCTATGGTAATGACTTTGCTTTTATGAATGAACTGAATCCATCTTCTGTATTCCTTGCTAAAGGATCAGAAATCAGTGTAGCAAACAAACGAAAAATAAAACTTTAAATTCAAAATCATGAACATTCCCAATTGGTTAATCATCACAGCAGGCTTGGGCCAAATATTTACCGCTATGATATATCCGTATATCCGTCATCGGGTATTTGACTGGTATTCTGATGTCCAAAAACTAAAACCATTGAATCAAGAGATTGCAAAAACCTATGGAAGGTACATTCAAGGTTTGAATTTCTCTTTCGGATTAATTGCCTTATTGTTTACGTCTGAATTGAAAGAACAATCTGCGCTTGCAGTTGCTTTGACAGGATTAATTGCTGCGTATTGGGTTGGAAAAGTCGCCACACAAGTTGCCTATTATCCCATGTATGATATCCCAAAACGTACCTTATTTAAATTCGGAAGCTACTTCATGAATACCTTGTTTGTACTTTTTGCAGTAACCAACACCTTACTTTTCATTCACAATCTGACAGGACATTATAAACTCTTTCAGTCATGAACCTCAACATTACAGGATATGTCATTTTTCTAGTCATCATCAGCTATATCATTATTGTTGTTGGAAAAATATGCTATCGAAACGGAAATATTTATGTCGCCTCGCTTATTCCGGATCATATGGATTTATGCCAACAGATAAACAAGATGCTTTTGATAGGTTATTACTTAGTAAACATCGGTTACAGTGCCATGACATTAGTCAATTGGGAAACCATTAATTCCATTCAGCAACTAGTAGAAATCATTGCCACAAAAACAGCCATTATAGTACTGTTGCTTTCATTACTTCATTATACAAACATTTATATACTCACAAATTACATTCAAAAATTAATTAAATAAGATTATTATGGAAACTTCAAAAATTTTAATCGGTTACGCTATCTATTTACCAGTCGCTTTTTTA
>DATEDY010000343.1:0-5285 GCA_035281405.1 Flavobacterium sp. | reverse complement strand
GTCTGTTTACTCAAATATAGGATTTTAACGAAACAATAACAAGCTAAGCCAATTTCAGAATAGTATATTTGTATGACTATTTATCCGAATCATGAAAGCAACCATTAAAAAACTGTTTCCTAATTTTAGTCCGCAACTCATTGAAGAAGTGGAGAAAAATGCCAGCATACATTCAGTTAAGGCAGGCGAAATAATGATCCGTTCAGGACAATATATTAAAAGTACGGTGTTGATTGTAAGCGGAAAAATAAAAGTGTTCCGTGAAGATGAGGAAGGTGGCGAATTTTTCATGTATTACCTGCAACCCGGTCAGGCGTGCGCCATTTCCATGATTTGTGCCACCAAACAGGAAACCAGTCAAATTATGGCCAAAGTGGTGGAAGATGCCGAACTCGTGATGATTCCGTTACAGGTGATGGAAAAATGGATGGCGAGTCATCGTTCGTGGTACGAATTTGTGATTGAAACCTATAGACGTCGTTTCGAAGAAGTGCTGATGGTGATTGACAACATTGCTTTCAAAGCCATGGACGAACGTTTGGAGTTTTATTTAAAAAGACATCAGAAAGCTTGTGGTTGCAACGATGTGAAATTATCGCATCAGGAAATTGCGTCTGAACTGAATACCTCACGCGAAGTAGTTTCCCGATTACTCAAAAAGATGGAACAGCGTGGTTTGGTCAACCTTCACCGAAGTCATATCGAACTACTACCTGTTTTGAAATAGTGTGACATTAGTTACTGACTGCTATTGGATTTAACCGCAACTTTGCATCAAAACAAATACTGTGGAAATAATTGGTTACATAGCGGCAGTTGGCATCGGAATCACCTTAGGTCTTATTGGCGGCGGGGGATCCATACTCACTGTGCCCATCATGGTCTACTTATTCAGGGTTAATCCCGAACTCGCTACCAGCTATTCGCTATTCATCGTAGGAATAACGGCTGCCATTGGTTCGTACAAACAGTATTTGTTCCAAAATTTAAAATTGAAGGAAGCCTTTTACTTCGCAGTACCTTCTGTGATCTCTTTATTGTTTATCAGAAAAATTATTTTACCGGCCATTCCTCCTACTTTATTTCAAATAGGTTCCGTTGTGATTACCAAAGATATTCTAATCATGTTAGTCTTCGGCATATTGATGATAATGGCATCCAAAGCGATGATTAGCCGTAAAACCGAAGTATGCCCAACCGAAGTCAACTACTATAAACTTGGCGCTATCGGATTGTTTGTAGGTTTACTAACCGGGTTTCTTGGCGCCGGCGGCGGATTTTTAATTATTCCGGCTTTGCTGTTCTTTGGCGGTATTCCGATGAAAAAGGCAGTGGGCACTTCCTTACTGATTATTGCCATTAATTCGTTAATCGGTTTTATCGGAGATGTTATCAATGGCGTTTCAATCGACTTAGTATTAATGCTTTCCGTAACCATCATGGCTATTACCGGAATGTTGATTGGTTCTATGCTTTCGAAGAAAATAGAAGGTGCCAAATTAAAAACGGCTTTTGGTTGGTTTGTCTTGATCATGGGGATTTTAATCATTGGTAAAGAGCTTTTCATAAAGTGACAATTATCATGAAATTTTTACGTTTTTATATAGTATTTTTGTAGTCAAAAGAATTGATATTATCATATGTTAATAGAACAAATATATACAGGATGTTTAGCTCAGGGAGCCTATTATATTACCTCAAATGGTGAAGCTGCTATTATTGATCCACTTCGCGAAGTACAGCCTTACCTTGACCGTTTGGAAAGAGACGGTGTCACTTTGAAATATATTTTTGAAACCCATTTCCATGCCGATTTCGTTTCGGGACATTTGGATTTGAGCAAAAAAACAGGAGCGCCAATTGTGTACGGACCAACAGCTACTGCCGAATTTGATACACTTATTGCCGCAGACAATCAAACGTTCACCGTAGGAAACATCACCATTAAAGCATTGCATACACCGGGACATACGATGGAAAGTACGACGTACCTTTTATTGGATGAAAACGGAAAAGAGCATGCGATTTTCTCTGGCGATACTTTGTTTATTGGCGATGTGGGCCGACCGGATTTAGCGCAAAAATCAGCCCATTTAACACAAGAACAACTAGCAGCCACCTTATACCATTCTTTACGTACAAAAATCATGACACTTCCTGATGATGTTGTGGTTTATCCGGCACACGGAGCGGGTTCAGCCTGTGGAAAAAACATGAGCAAGGAAACGGTTTCCACTATCGGTGAACAGAAAGAAAAAAATTATGCATTAAGAGCTACCATGACCGAAAGTGAATTTATTACTGAAGTATTGGACGGATTAACTCCTCCTCCAGCCTATTTCGGCATGAATGTAGCCATGAATAAAAAAGGGTATACCAGCTTTGATTCGGTATTGAATAACGGAATGAAAGCATTACCTGTTGATGCATTTGAAACTTTGGCTGAAACTTCTGAAGCTTTAATTTTAGATACACGCAATCCTGCCGACTTTTATCAGAAACATATTCCACAGTCGATTAATATTGGTATTGGCGGTGATTTTGCTCCATGGGTGGGTACTTTGATTGCTGATGTCAATCAACCTATACTGATTGTATGTGATGCAGGAAAAGAAGAAGAAACCATTACCCGATTGAGCCGCGTTGGTTTTGATAATGTATTAGGGCATTTAGAAGGAGGTTTTGCCTCTTGGGAAAAAGCAGGAAAAGAAACCGATTCGGTAAAAAGAATTACTGCAGCACAATTTGCAGCTGAGCTGAAAGTTGGTGAAGATAAAGTCATCGACATTCGTAAAGAAGGCGAATACAGTGCCCAACATATTGATGAAGCTTACAGTAAACCTTTAGCTTACATCAATACCTGGATTAACGAGATTGATCCTTCAGAACATTTTTACATGCATTGTGCCGGAGGTTACCGCAGTATGATTGCCGCTTCTATCTTACAGGCTCGTGGTTACCGCAATTTCACAGAAATTGAAGGTGGTTTCAATGCGATTGCCAAAACCGATTTACCAAAATCGGATTTTGTATGTCAAAGCAAAGTATTATAAATGAAGTCATCTCCTTCGAAAGGTACTTTTTTTTCAAGACTGATTAAATTGGTCTTTGAAATAGTTCTCAATCTACCTTTCTAAAAAAAGAAGCACAATCGAATTACTGTTGTAAACCAGAGTTTTCATCAGCATTAAATTTCTTCAATATAGCTTTAAGTTGGGCCTTGCGCTCAACTTTTTGTTTTGAAGCCTTAGCTTTTGCCTTGTGCAGTTTATTGTTGTGCTTATTTCTGTTTTCATCATTATTCCTGCTCATAAGTACTGTCTTTTTATTTCTTCTAAGGTTTTATTTGTGTAAATCAAATCGGTAACAATCCTCTTTCTGAGTTCATTAATTTCAAACTTCGGAAAATGTTTTGCCCAATTAGTCAAATGCAAAATATTCCGCGCTTGCTTGACTCGCTTCATCGTATCGTTTGCGGTTCTCAAAACTGCCTTACCGTCATAGTCTTCATTCATTTTATGTTGGTACAATACTGTTTCGGTTTCAAAATCGATACTAACATAATATAGGGCTTCGTACTTATTATCCGGTAAAAAATCCTCCCAATTGGCGTAACCTAACTTCACTTTTGAGTTGGTATCAGCACCTTTTTCAATCAGTCGCCATTTAGAATTCCCCAATCGTCCCCAATGATTGGACAATCGGTACATCCCTTTATCAGTGTAATAATAACAACTTCCCGAGTCACTTTGAAAGTCGGGTTTCTTATTTTCTATGACCGACAAATGTACTTCTGTAAAAACACAAAAAGTATTTTTAAAAGTATTCGGTGATAATTTAATTATTTTACTATTCTGACTCACTCAAAAACAAGTATTAAATAAAGTATAAAAGTAGTTTGATTTCCAACCAAATCTTTTATTTTTGCGTACAAAATTATAAAATCAAATGAAAAAATTAGTTCTAATTGCCCTTTCAGTTATTGCAGTATCATGTAACGGAATTATCGGAAACGGGTATAAAATTTCAGGAGAAGTAAAAGGGTATCCTGACGGCACAATGGTATTTTTAGAAAGACAAGAGGAATCTGCAGTTACAGGAGTCGCCGGAGTGGACACTACAGTTGTTAAAGGTGGTAAATTTGTTTTTGAAGGTAAAGCAGAAGAACCTTTAATGCATAGAGTACGTTTTGACCAACTTGGAGGATTTATGCTAATTCTTGAAAGAGGAGATATTGAGGTAAAAGGTATAAAAGACAGTTTAGCTGTTGGGGTAGCTAATGTGAGCGGTAGTAAAACCAATGACGAACTTAACACTTACAGAAAAGACCTGCTTAAGATTCAAAAGAAAGTAGCAGTCTTTGAAAAACAAAATGAAAAGCCTTATAGCGAAGCTATGGCAAAGAAAGATACTGTTACAATGAAAAAATTGACAGAACAGTATAAAAAAATAAGTGAAGAATTTAATGCAATAAAGAATCAGTATGTTGAAAAAAACACCGATTCATTTCTTTCGCTTTTAATCATTCAAGAAATGTTTGGAAGTCAACAAGCTGACATTGCCAAAACGAAAAAATACTTTGAAAACCTTAGTAGTGATTTAAAAGAAACTTCTACAGGGAAAAAGATCAAAAAACATATTGATGAATATGAAAAAGTAATGCAGGCGTCTCAACCTGGTCCAAAAAAAAAAGTGAACTAAAAAGTACACCTGCACCTAATTTTAGTGCTAAAAACCCTGAAGGAAAAGTAATTTCATTGCAACAATCTTTAGGAAAAGTGACAATTATTGATTTTTGGGCATCATGGTGTGCACCGTGTCGTAAAGAAAATCCAAATGTGGTGGCTCTTTACAACGAATTGCATCCAAAAGGATTAAACATAATAGGTGTTTCTTTAGACAAAGATGCAGCGAAATGGAAAGAAGCGATTGCAAAAGATAAATTGACCTGGACTCACGTTTCTAATTTAATGCAATGGGAAGATCCTATCGCAAAACAATACGAAATAGAAAGTATTCCATCAACAGTTGTTCTGGACGCTAAAGGAAATATCGTTGCAAGAGACATTTTTGGTGCAGAATTAAAGGCTAAAGTTTTAGAATTATTAGCAAAATAATCGATTATCATACAAAAATTAAAAGCTCAAGGTTTCTTGGGCTTTTTTTATTCTCTTTACTACCAATTACTTACAAAAAAGTTTAAAATTATCTCTATTTTTTATTTGGAAACCCAAAAAATGATTCTATATTTGCAACCGCTTTGAGAGCGAAACTATTGAAAGAAT
>DATEDY010000342.1:0-2463 GCA_035281405.1 Flavobacterium sp. | reverse complement strand
GATATCACCATTGTCTGTCATGAAAATTAATCCTTCACTGGCTTTGTCTAGTCGGCCAATAGGGAAAATTCGTTTAGGATAATTGATGTAATCAACAATGTTATTTTTGACACTTTGATTGGTAGTACATTCAATGCCGGCTGGCTTGTTGAAAGCTAAATAAATAGGTTTGGAAGTCTTTTCACGGATTAATTTTCCGTCTACACGAATCTCATCTTCCATGGATACTTTGGTTCCCAGTTCAGGTGTTTTTCCGTTAATGGTAATACGACCTTGTTCTAATAGTTTATCAGCTTCACGACGTGAACAGTATCCTGTCTCAGAAAGGAATTTATTGATGCGTGTTTTGTTTTCTTCCATTTTGCAAAGGTATTGAAAAAACTAAAACCTGCTTGTGGCAGGTTTAGGTTTTAATTTTTATTGAGTTCAATTTTTAAAGCTTCGTTTTTGGTGCTGTATATTCCAATTAATCCATGAACCGTTTCGCCTTGTTTTATTGCTTTGTTCCCTAAATTGTTACTGTCTAACTCAATTTTGAAATTCCTGTTGGCGCTGGAAGCAATTATCATATTTACTGAGGCTATTGTAGGTCCGATAATTAACCCTAAAGGGCTGGCCGATTTCATAGAGGTATTTATAGTTGAAACTGATGTAACGGTCGATAGATACCAAAGATATGATGCAGGCTGTTGTTTTGTAATGTCGTATAATGTTTTGTTTTCAACCAAGGAAACAGAATTGCCATTTTCATAAGCAAGATATACGTTTTTTCCAAAAACAATATCTTGATCGGTAAAGTTGGTTATTTTAACAGAAACTAATTTTATGCTATTTTTTATTTCTTTCTTCCTGTATTTTCTTTTTAAGACATCATATTTGTATTCTAAAATAATCGCATTTGATTCATTTCTTGATGTATAGCGAATCATCTCAGGGTTTATTTTTTTATAACCTGAAGCACAGCTTGTTAAAAATAGGTATATAGCAATTAGGTATAAAAAAGGGGACTTTTTTAAATTCATGGAATTGGGGTAAAAATTTGTGTTAGGCTTTTTTTCTAAGATCAGCCATTTTGATTGCGGCAATAGCAGCTTCTGTTCCTTTGTTTCCATGTTTACCACCACTACGGTCGATGGATTGCTGCATGGTATTGTCAGTAAGTAAACAGAAAATCACTGGAACGTCAGTTTGAATGTTTAAGTCTTTTACACCTTGTGTAACACCTTCACAAACAAATTCGAAATGCATAGTTTCGCCTTTGATTACACATCCAATAGTGATGACACAATCAACGTTTTGTGTTTCAATCATTTTTTTGGCTCCGTAAACTAACTCAAAGCTGCCTGGGACATTCCATCTGATGATATTTTCAGGTAAAGTACCACAGTCTAAGAGTGCTGCTTCGGCGCCTTTGTATAATCCTTCAGTGATATTGTCATTCCATTCTGAAACAACAATCCCAAACCGAAAATCTTTCGCGTTTGGGATTGTGTTTTTATCGTAATTGGATAAATTTTTATTTTCTGTAGCCATTTTCTAAATTTAGAATTGAAATTAGAAAAATTTCTAACTTCTTATTGTGCCATTCCGATTAAAGCTTCAATAGTTTGAGCTTCTTGCGCATCCTCAAAGTTTTCTTTGATTTCTGTGAAATATTTTAAAGCATCTGCTTTTTTTCCTAAAGATAAAGCTACTTGACCAGCTTTTAATAAGAAACGTGGAGTTGTTGCTTCGTTTTTAGTGCTTTCGGCTGCTTTAACATAATATTCTAAAGCTTCTTCCGGCTTGTTCAATTCTGATTTTGCATCTCCAATTGCACCAATTGCAATGGCATTTACAAACTCATCTTTAGTTGAAAAATCAGATAAATGCTCAATAGCTTTGTCGAATTTTTTAGTATTTAAATAAGCAATACCTGCATAGTAGTTTGCTAAGTTCCCAGCATCTGTACCACCATGGTTTTTGATGATGTCCAAGAAACCTTGTTTTCCTTCACCACCGTTCAATGCTAAATTGTAAAGTGAATCGTTAACTTCTGGTGCATCAACAGCTTGTTGGAAATATTTTTGTGCTTGGAACATATCGCTTGCAGCGCTGTTTTGAGCTGGTCCAGATACGAATTTTTGATATAGTAAGTAACCTGCAACAACCAATGCAATACCTCCTACAATTCCTAAAATGATATTTTGATTTTTAGCAACAAACTCTTCTGTTTTTGATGCTGTTTCGTCTAAAGTGTTAAATACATTAGCTGTTGTGCTGTCTTTTTCATCGATTTTGATGTCTTGTTCTAAATCAGCTACATTTTCTACATTCTCAGCCTCAGGTTTTGGAGCTTTGTATCCTCTTTTATTATAAGTTGCCATTTGTATTTTAATTAGTGAGGTGCAAAAATAAAATTTTTATTGAAAAACAAAACAAGTTTTCACTATATTTTTAATAATTTGCGTGCTCTTTAGCAAC
>DATEDY010000341.1:0-7002 GCA_035281405.1 Flavobacterium sp. | reverse complement strand
ACCAGCAACCATCAACATGGAAACAAAAAGTTTGTTAAGATGTTTCATACTTAATTTTATTTGATTACAATACGTTATTGTGACAAAAGTAAGTCGTAAATAATTAATTACAAAATGAATTGTTAAAAAAATCGACTTCTTTATTGAAAAATTTATTTTTTTATTATATTTAAATCTAGCCCTACTTCAGTAAAAGCGTTGATTGCTTGGTCCAAATGTTCTTTAGTATGAGCCGCCGAAAGCTGAACTCTAATTCTCGCCTTTTCCTTTGGCACCACAGGGAAAAAGAAACCAATCACATAAATTCCTTTTTTCAACAACTCATCAGCCATAGTTTGTGATAGCTTAGCATCGTACAACATAACAGGTACAATTGCCGAATCACCATCAACAATATCGAAGCCGGCTTTTTTCATTCCATCTTTAAAATAATTGGTATTCCACTCCAATTGATCTCGAAGTGTAGTATCTTTTTCCAACAATTCAAAGACCTTCAACGAAGCACCCACAATGGCAGGCGATAATGAGTTGGAAAATAAATATGGCCTTGAACGCTGACGCAAGATTTCTATCACTTCTTTTTTAGCAGTAGTATAACCACCCATCGCACCTCCCAAAGCTTTTCCAAGAGTACCTGTAATAATATCGACACGACCCATCACATTTTTAGCTTCTAAAGTTCCCTTACCAGTTGCTCCAATAAAACCTGCTGCATGACATTCATCCACCATCACCAAAGCGTCGTATTGATCTGCCAAATCACAAATTTTATCCAAAGGCGCCACTAAACCGTCCATCGAAAACACTCCATCTGTAACGATTAACTTAAAACGATGACCTGCCTCCGTAGCTTTTTTTAGTTGTTCTTCTAAATCAGCCATATTATTATTTTCGTAGCGATAACGCGCCGCCTTACACAAACGAACCCCGTCAATAATAGAAGCATGATTCAAACTATCCGAAATAATACAATCCTCTTCACCTAGTAACGGTTCAAAGACACCACCATTAGCATCAAAAGCTGCTGCATACAAAATAGTATCTTCGGTACCATAAAATCTTGCAATAGTCTCTTCCAATTGCTTGTGAATATCTTGAGTTCCACAAATAAAGCGTACCGATGACATTCCAAAACCATGGCTATCCAAAGCATCTTTTGCTGCCTGAACCACTTCAGGATGCGAAGACAGTCCTAAATAGTTATTCGCGCAGAAGTTCAAAACAGTTTCACCATTTACAGTTATTTCTGCACCTTGTGGCGAAGTAATGATTCTTTCTTTCTTATACAATCCGTTAGCCGTAATTGCATCTAATTCATTTTGTAAGTGTTGTTTAATTTTTCCGTACATGTCAATATTAATTAGTGTAATCGGTTATTTATTTAGCTTTACAAATGTACTACTTCTAAATTTTCACCTATATATAAAAGTGTTTTTTTGTCAACACCATAACCCATCTCTTCCAAAACCATTTCATATTCTGCCAATTGCTTTTCATATTTAGGCTGATGACTACCAGTTTTATAATCCAGCAAAAACACCTTCTTGCCTTGAATAGCCACACGGTCAGGAATCATTGTTTTGGTGTTTTTTTTCAAAATACTTCGTTCGTTAAACACTTCATTTTCTTCAGCAAAGAAATCTTGCAATTCCGGATGACTAACAATATTACGTAAAGTTTCAGAAACTGTTCTTCTCTGATTTTCAGATATCAATCCCTTTTCCAATGCCTTGACAACTGCCAGTTCCACATCATTATTGGTTTTGACAAATGATAAAATTTCATGCATCATATTCCCAAATTCAATAGCTTCCTGCTGTTGTGTCCCCCACATCAAAGCTTCTCTTTGCGCAATTTTAATAGATTCGGATGAAATTACAGCATGTTGCACTTTGATGGCTTCAACTTTATTCACGGTTTTCCTGTCTGTAGATATTTTTTCAGATGATCCAAAATCATAACTCATTTTACCAGGTTCGAAATCAACTCTGTCTTCCACAAATTCTATAAAATAAGAGGCCAAATTATTAGGCAACTTCCCTTCTCTATTGCGCTGTTTATTACTTGAAACAATATACAACTGTTCTTCTGCACGGGTTAAAGCCACATACAACACATTGATATTATCCAGCAAATCCTCTTGTGTCTTTTGATTGTAAACCAAAGCCGCACCTTCCCCAAATCTCTGAACATCTTTATTTTTGGACACTAAAGCTTTAGGCAAACCCATTTCAGTTTCATCTCCTTCTATCCAAATTTTTTCGCCTTTATTTCTGGTAAAATCCTCTTCAGCAAATGGAAAAATCACCACAGGAAATTCCAAACCTTTCGACTTATGAATTGTCATTATACGAATCGCATTGGAACCTTCGGCCGATGGCACACTCAATTTGCTTCCGCTTTTTTCCCAATACTCAAGAAAATCACCAATACTCATTTGATATTTCACATCTCTTTCCAAAACCACATCCAAGAAAAACTGTACGTAAGCATTATTCTTTTCTGTAGTTATCCCGTTTATAACGAGTTTTTCAACAATCTCATAAAGCGACTTTCTTCGGATTGCTGTAAAATCAAGATTAATTTCAAAACTTTGAAACCATTCTTGCAATTCACTTTCTTCTTCAAAACGAATTCCCTGACTTATAAAATCATGCACAGGAATTCCAATTTCATAGTTTTTAGCCAAATAATACAAAGTATGCGCCAGCGACTCTTTATTCTTTTTATCATTCAGACACCTCAATGCATCTAATAAAAATCGCACTTCTGACGAAGCATCCAGCAATAAACTTTCGGATGAAATCACCGGTATTTTATGTTCTGTCAAATAATTGGCCAACAAAATGCCGTGTTTATTACTTCGTGTAAGCAACACAATATCCCTGAGTTCAAAGCCCTTAACTTGTACTTCCAGAATAGTTTGATGCGTTTTTTGAAGATACAAATCATTTACTGTTAACTCTTCGTCATCATTTTCATCTGCTTCCACCAAGAAAGAAATATTCACAAAACCACCTTTCTTATTATTAATTCGTTGGTAACTTTTATTCAGATATAAATCCTTATAATCCTCGTTTTCAAATTTATCAGCTAAAAATCTAAAAAAATCATTATTAAAATGTATCACCTCATCATAACTCCGATAGTTAGACTCAAGATTAAACACTTTAAAATCCTGATTACTAAAAGGGTAATTTTTCTTTTTTGTCAAATCGATAAACTGTTCGGCTTTACCGCCTCGCCAACGGTAAATGGATTGTTTTGGATCACCAACAATCAATAAAGAACCTTGGTTACCCTGCAAATCTTCACTTGACAAAGCATTATCAATTAGCGGAATCAGATTTTGCCACTGCATTTGAGAGGTATCCTGGAATTCGTCTATAAAAAAATGCTTGTAACGCTCTCCTAAACGTTCGTAAATAAAAGGAGCCGGTTGATTTTGAATTTGTTCGTTAATCAACTTGTTAAACTCGGAGATAGACAAAATACTTTGCTCTTCTTGAATTTTAGCCAATTGATTGCTAACTGTATTCAACAAAGAGAGTGGCGTGATATTTTTAAGAAAAGCTTCATAAAAATGCTTTTTCTCCATTTTTTGATATACCGAAGCAAGATTATCGAGTAATTGCGGAATAATACCTTCAATAATAGCGCGGTCTTTAGCCGTTTTATTAATTTTAATATCCTCAAACTCGTGGTAGGTTTTATTGGACGGATTGAATTTCTTTTCCTGAATACTTTTCAAATGATTCGGAAAATGACCCGCGGAAAACGACTTACTATCGATTCCATTGGATTCAATTAATTGTAAAGTTTGTGAAGCCAAATTAGCCGATTCACTTTCAATTCCATCACACAACTCTTGAAGCTTCTTTTTCAAAGCAATGAATTCAGGAATTTGTTTCTCTTTTAGTGAAATTACCTCTTCACGATAGTTTTCATTCAAAATCAGCTTCCCGGTGGTAAAAATTTCACTGGAAACATCCCAAGACTTATCATCATCTGTTTTTTCCATGGCAAAATCCACCAACAAATTCGTTAGCACCTCATCTTCTCCAGCCTGAGCTATAATAGCATCAACCGCTTCCTGTAATAAATTTTCGGTATCCAAAGACACGTCAAAATTGACTGGCAAATCTAAGTCATGTGCAAAAGAGCGAATAACTTTATGTGTAAACTTATCAATAGTTGAAATATCAAAAGCAGCGTAATTGTGAATGATATTTTTGATGATCGATTTCGACTTTTGAGTAATTTTAGACAAATCCAAACCAGTATCAACTGAAATATCCTTCATCAGCCCTAAAGATTTTTCCGAAGGATCATCTTTAGTAAAATCAAAAAGGCTATCCACAATTCGGCTTTTCATTTCGTGAACTGCTTTGTTGGTAAACGTAATTGCTAAAATATTTTTATACGCATCATCCTTTTTGGAAAGCAGAATAATTTTCAAGTATTCTTTCACCAAAGTATATGTCTTACCTGATCCAGCTGAAGCGTTATATATGGAGAATGCGGGTTTTTTCAAAGGAAACTAACGTATAGGGATTAACTTATAGCGAAATAAAAAATAACTATTTCCTTTTCCAAAGTTAAATGATTAATTTTGAAAATATTTATTTATTAATCTTTAAACAAACAATATTATGGCTTTCGAGTTACCACAATTACCTTATGCATATGACGCATTAGAACCACATATTGATGCAAGAACAATGGAAATCCACCATTCAAAGCATCACAACGCTTATACTACCAATTTAAATGCTGCCATTACAGGAACCGAGTTAGAAGGAAAATCAATTGAAGACATTCTTAAAAATCTTGATTTGACTAAAGCAGCTGTTCGTAACAATGGTGGTGGTTTTTACAATCACAATTTATTTTGGACAGTGATGTCTCCTGATGGTGGTGGAGAACCAACAGGCGAACTAGCAGATGCTATCAATGCAGCTTTTGGAAGTTTTGCGTCTTTTAAAGAAGCTTTTGCTAAAGCCGGAGCAACACAATTTGGTTCAGGATGGGCTTGGTTATGTGTAAAAGATGGAAAATTAGAAGTATGTGGCACGCCAAACCAAGACAACACTTTAATGCCAGGTGTTGGCTGTGGCGGAACTCCAATTTTAGGAATGGATGTTTGGGAACATGCTTATTATTTGAATTACCAAAATCGTCGTCCTGACTATATTGAAGCTTTTTTCAATGTAATCAATTGGAAAGAAGTTGCAAGACGTTACGCTGAAGCGAAATAAAGAAATTAATAGAATGAGAAAAGCCAGACAATTATGTCTGGCTTTTTTTATTTGAATCAATAATTAACAAGAATAAAAAAGGTGGACGTATTAGTTCCACCTTTTTTGCCCCAAATCTACCATAAACTTAACCTACTTATGTAATGGTGAATCAAATGTATCGCGGTAATATTTTGTTACCAAAGAAAATCGTTAAACTACCCAGAAAATCGATGAGAGAAAGTTATTTATGAAGATAGATTTTATCGACTTAAAATTATTCAAAAAAAGAGCGTTTTAGAATTATTGTAAAATAAAAAAGGTAGAATTGCTTCTACCTTTTTTGCCCCAAATCTACCATAAACTTAACCTACTTATGTAATGGTAGAGCGAATGTAATCTGTCTATATTTTGTAATCAAAATTAATCGGTGAATTGTCAAAAAAATCGTTGATAGGATTTATCCTCATTAAAATTAGTTAGAAGAAAGAAAGGAAGCGCAGAAGTTTGATAAAATAAAAAAGGCGGAACTAATAAGCCCGCCTTTTTTGCCCCAAATCTACCATAAACTTAACCTACTTATGTAATGGTGATGCGAATATAGATTCAGGATATAATCTCGCCAAACTTAATCGGTGAATTGTAAATAAAGTCGATAAAAGACATTTTTGTAGTCCTTTTAATACGCTCTGGCATCTTTACCTTCGTAGAAATTCATGAACGCCCTGTTCACAACCCTATTACCACCGTCAGTAGGATAGTTACCTGTAAAATACCAATCGCCTAAATTTTTCGGACAGGCTTTATGCAAATCTGCCACACTTTGGAAAATAATCTTCACTTCGGCTTTAACTGATGGCTCTGTCAACATTTCTGCAATTTTATCTGAAATCTGTTCATCGGTAAACTGCTCATAAAGCTCATTAACATAATTCACTACTTCTGAATCATTAAAATGCTCCTGTGCTTTACACTTCGCATACACTTCATCAACCAAATGGTACTTATTAGTATCTTTCAATAGTTCCAGCATAGCTTGGAAAGCTACCAATGTCTCTAATTTAGCCATATCGATTCCGTAACAATCCGGATAACGAATTTGTGGCGCAGAAGAAACAATAACGATTTTTTTAGGATTCAAACGATCCATCATTTTGATAATACTTTTTTTCAAGGTAGTCCCACGAACAATACTATCATCAATAATTACCAAATTATCTGTTGGTTTGATTACGCCATAAGTAACATCATACACATGAGCCACCATATCATCCCGAGAGCTATCTTCAGTAATAAAGGTGCGTAATTTCACATCTTTAATTGCGATCTTCTCCGAACGTAGTTTAACCGAAAGTATTTCCTGTAATTTTTCTTCAGACAAAACATCTTTATGCGCTAAAATAGCTGCAATTTTCCTCTGGTTCAAGAAATCATTAGCCGCTTCAACCATCCCATAGAAAGAGGTTTCTGCAGTATTGGGAATATAGGAGAACACAGTATTATCAGTATCATTATTCACCGCCTTTAAAACAGCTGGCATTATTAATTTACCTAATTCTTTACGTTCCTGATAAATTTCAGCATCGCTTCCACGAGAAAAATAAATACGTTCGAAAGAACACGCTTTTTTATCTAAAGCCTCTCGTACTTTCTCATCGATAACCGTCCCGTCTTTCTTTATAATTAAAGCATGTCCTGGTGTGATTTCCTGAATAGCATCAAAAGACACATTAAATACAGTTTGTATTACCGGTCTTTCAGAAGC
>DATEDY010000340.1:0-2799 GCA_035281405.1 Flavobacterium sp. | reverse complement strand
CTTCTTTCATTTCTTTCCAAAAATTGTTATTTTTATCTGTGAGAAACCGCTGCATTATACCCATTGCAGTCCAGAATAATTAACAGAGACCATGATAAATCAAGAGGGTTATACCAAACTTCATGAAACAGATAAACTAGTCTTAGGGCATGTTTTTGAAAATGCGTACCTGACCAACAAGGATACGAATGACTCCATCTTTATTGGGCATTTTTACGGTGATCCCAATTGTGGCATCATTGGCAGTGACAACACGTGGTGCCTGGTTGGCGGCTATACACTGACGCTTTGGACCACTACGGGATTGAAAGAAATCAAGGATGATACGGTTAACTGGACATTTAAAATACGGCAGACCGATACGCATAAAGTGGAGCTTTTGATTGATCCTTGGGCGGACAATTCTTCTGTTTGGGAATTTGATATCCTGACTCAAGAAATGCGGAAAGTAAAAGATTTTAACGATTATAAAAATCAGTCGTATACCGATAACATTGTGTGGTAGTAACCCTGCAATAGTGGATTCCCGGATGCGTGGGAAAGACAGACAATACAGAAGGTTTCCGATATCATTTGCATCACTCCATTACGCAAATCATTAGAACTGATGTACCTTAACGAATAGATTCTTGGCTTTGCCGAAAAGAGAGAATAACGGCATTATTACAAGCAATGTGTATTTTCTGGTTTATGAATTTAGGGTAAAACTGAAACCCTTTTTTGTATATTTGGCTTAGTGATTCCACAATCATTTTCCATATTTACCCCAAAGGCAATACCCTATCATGAAAAAAATATTATGCTTCTTATTTATCTTATTTTCAATTGTTTCATTTAGTCAAAAAGATCTTGACTTGAAAATTGACGAAGGGAATGCCTTGTACAACGATGGTCACAAAGGCAAAGCGTTGAAGGTCTGGAAAGGTATTCTTCGCGATGTGGTTCCTAATTCTGCGACCTACGGCACTACGTTGCGCAACATCCTTTGGTACTATATTGAGGCCGATGACGAGAAAAATGTGCATTTGTATTATGACCAAATCATTTCCTCAAAACTGAATGACCGTGATGAGAATTTGAAAATAGGAGAACCTTTCAAAAATTACCGATACCATTCGGCTATGGTTGTGGCGAGTTTTTATGCCCAAAAGAAGAAATTCAAAGAAGCATTGCAATTTGTGACGGTTGCCGATCACGATCTGACCTATGAAACCACTTCCCTAACGGCCTTCATCTTTCAGAAAGTCGACCTTGCCTTCTGGAAATACCGATTGTATAAAGACTTAAATCAACCCGACCAGGCGCTACATGCTTTGATCAAGAGAGCATTTGAATACGACTATAAAGACATATATCCTCGATGGGCAACGGTTAGCCCAAGCACAGACGAAGAGCAATTAGCCGAAGAAATACTAACTCATTTTACAACAAAGGAAAGTTTGCAGGATTTCGAGAAAGAAACCCAAAACGCCATAGAAAATTTGAAGTTTACCCATGCTACCGGAAAAACAATTATCCGATTATCACTTAAGAATATGGATTACGAAATAGTTGTGCATAGTTTGCTTACCTCAGATGCCGACTGTAAGAACTATTTAGAGAATTCCTTCTTTTATTCACATCTGAAGGAGAAAAGCAAATAAACCCAAGGCGATGGAGCTCCATCTTGGTCATAACAATCTATTATATATGAAAAACTGGTTACCCGACACGATAGTACTTGAAGGAGAAAATGTCCAATTGCTCCCTCTTCAAGAGCGGCATTTTGATGCACTTTTTGAAGCGGCATCCAATCCGGAAATATGGGAATTGACCTCGGTTAATTATTCGGATCCTGCTATTTTTAACCATAGCAATACCACTGCATTGAAAGACAAAGAGAAGGGAACCGTGTATCCCTTTGTGATTGTAGACAAAAGCAGCCAGAAAATAATCGGAACGACACGTTTTTTAGAAATCTCGGCAGCTGATAAGAAATTAGAAATTGGAGTCACGTGGATTAAAAAGGAATTTTGGGGAAGCACTGTGAATATGGAATGCAAATATTTGCTTTTACAGTACTGTTTTGAGCATTTACAATTACACCGAGTACAATTCAGAGCAAAAGCAGACAACTTACGATCTAGGAAAGCCATTGAGAAAATTGGCGGGCAGTTAGAAGGTGTTTTCAGAAAAGACAAAATCGAGCCTAATGGCAATTACCGAAACACGGCATTTTACAGCATCATTGATACCGAATGGGAGTCTACCAAAGCAATACTTATTGCGAAATTAGCAGGAAACAATTCCCGGCAGAAATAAAACAAAAAACCACCTCGAAAGAGATGGTTTTCAAACAATAATATAAAAATAACTCCTTAGTATCTTCCTCCTCTATTGTTACCTCCACCGTAGTTTCCACCACCGCGGTTGTTTCCGTAACCTCCACCACTACTTGGGCGGCTGTTGTTACTGAAACTTCTTCTTTCGCCTTCCGGTTTCGGTTCCGATTTGTTTACTACAATCGTACGTCCCTCAACTGAAGCACCGTTTAACTCTTGGATTGCTTTTAAAGCTTCTTCATCGCTAGACATTTCAACGAATCCGAACCCTTTACTTCTTCCTGTAAATTTATCAGTAATAATTTTTACTGATGTTACAGTACCATACACTCCGAAAGAGTCTCTTAAGTCTGCCTCATCAATTGAGAACGGCAAACTTCCTACAAAAATGTTCATATATAAAATTTATAATTTGGTCAAAGGTAGACTATTAAATTGGTAATTACCTGATAATTAAAGTTTTTATTTCAAAATACTT
>DATEDY010000339.1:0-8551 GCA_035281405.1 Flavobacterium sp. | reverse complement strand
GTGTAATCATCCAGATTGAACACTAAATCGAATTTTAAATAATCGTTACTTATGGTGTTATCAGCGGTTATGGAATCTTTCTTCAAATCAAGGTAGGCATTTTCAATTTGACTTGCCACACTTCTACTTTCTAATGTTTTCGTAATCGAAGGTGAAATGATGATAGGGTCAAATGTAAGATTGGAATAATCCAAAAGATCATTGTTTTCAAAATCTATGGTGTACTCATCGATTTCCTTATCCAGGATTTGCAACTGGAATTTGTCTTTTTTGTAAGGTGTTTCTATGGTAAAAGCAAATTCCCCTTCGTTGTTTGTTTTGACAATTTTAATGAATGAACTATTCCCGGCAATGGATAACGATATGTTTACGTTTTTAAGTGGCGCTGTCGGATCTTTCTTCGCTTTGATTTTTCCTTTTATGATTTCACCTCTAAATTCAGGTGTTACAGGAATATTTGTTTTCTTGCGTATCGAATTCGAAGTGCTGCTATTGGCATTCATTTGAGAAAAAAGACTGTCCTTTTTGATCACTTTCAAAGTGTATGAACCTTGTTTGTCAATTCCAGTTGATTCATTTAATCTGAGTGCTATTTTTTCTCTTTTTCCGTACCTTTTCTTTTCAAATGTATAGGCTTCCTTCAAATTTGAAGCTGCCGGATTATCGTTTGCTTTCGTGTTTTGAACAACAACATTTTTATCGTCAAGCGGTTGGTACGGATTAATGATAACTATGTCAATAGTGCTAATGTCTGATATAGCTGCATTTAACATCCAGTTAGTATAGGCAATTAGTTTGTATCTGCCCGTTTTTAAAGTACTGGGAATGAAATAGTCACCATTGCTTTTGCTGTTGTTTAAAAATAATTTGTTTTTAAAAACAACTTGCTTTTCATTGTTGATTAGTTCCACATACGCGATTTTGCTAAACTCAGAAAATGAACTTTTAGTGGTATTAAGGCACGTTATGGCATAATACAGTTTTTCTCCTGTTAGAAAAGTAGTGGAGTTGGTAGTAATGTATACTCTTTCACTGATCAATTTACTTGATGCGTTTACTTCGTTTTGCTGCGAAAACACAGGCTGAAGTACGAAAAGAAGTAATAGGCCGAAGGTTATTTTTAATCTATCCAAAATGTAGGTTTTATGTTTGATGAAAAAGTGGTGCAGTCACCGCACTGAATGTTGGTTAAGTAAACATCTGTACCGACAAATGAGAAAATTGCTTTTTCTCTGTAGAGCACTGATGCATGAATATAGAATCCGCCACAAGGTGGGTTCGAAGGACATTCAGGACTGCCAATACAGAAACAATAGAGATATCTAAACTCATTTTCGTTAAATGGAGTGATTTCCGGACAATAATAGGGATACTCCGGTTTTGCACGATCCTGAAAAATATCTTCAAAATTGAAAAAGATTCTCTGGGTGGAAACATGCGCTACATCAAAAAAGCCAATTATTTTTTCACTGGAATTACTTAGGTTTTTGATGTTTCCACTATAGAAGCCAGGCTGGTTTTGTGATAACAAGCTACCTTGAGTCGAAGATTTCTTCAAAGCATCATAATAGTTGTAGGCAGCAAGACTTTCATTGTACATGGTCACATTAATGCTATATCTGTTGGCAATCTTGTAATCGGTAACATTTAAAAACCGGATTAAGTCCACATTGTTATTTGTGGTGTTTAATGATGTGTTGCTTATGGTAATTTCCTTTGAATCTTCAGTTGAATAGCAAATTTTAGCTTCATATGGCCATGGTTCCATATACAATGAGTCTAAGGGGTGAAAATTTGGAGCTGGCACAAGAGGAACAACCACACCTCTTTTAGGTATCCAGTGCGGGGCAATTATTTTATGGGTTTCCTTATACTCAAAGCGGTAATATTCGTTTCCTGTCGTCGTTTTGGTACTTTTTGCCAATATTTTGACACCCTCTTCATTTTTACTGTTTACGCCTCTTTCTGCAACCACATCATCCATGCTGGTTAATGAGCTCAATTTTTCACTCGTTGAAACGTAAGTCTTGCCATCATGGGTGGTAATATGCAGCTGATAGGTCACATCAGGAAGTGCTTTAAATTGCTGTTGTGATCTGTACACTCCATCAATTGCTGTAAAGCTGTAATTGTTTCCATTGCTGTCTGTTATGTGCACCGCAGCGCCAACTTCAGGATCAGGACCATCTTCTTCCAATCTATAGGTACGGGACAGTTTTATTTCCTGAAATTTATATTCATCCGTTAAGGTAGCTTCAATTACCAAGGCGTTTTCAAATGTATCGGTTTGTAACGCATAAGGCTCCGTACAGCTTATCTGAAAAGCCGCAACTAACAAAAGGAGCATGTTTAATATCCGTTTCATTGTCTTAAAATTTGAAATTATAAGTAATCGTCGGTATAGGAACACTGAAAATGGTTGTTTTATATCCTTTAACTTCTCCGTTCTTAGTTACAAAGAACACAGAGTAGGGGTTGTTTCTCCCAAGTACATTGTAAACTGAAATATTCCAAAAACTGTGCGCTAACTTTTTTATCTTATGATTTCCTTCAATATTAACTCCCAAATCCAATCGGTAATAATCAGGAATTCTGAATTTATTTCTGTCACTGTATAGGGTATATTCTATGCCATTATAGACATATTTTCCAACTGGATACGTCACAGGTCTTCCGGTTTGATAAATGAAATTCCCTGATAAACTATATCTTTTTGTTAATCGGTAATTCATTACAGCACTAAAATCATGGGGTTTGTCAAAGTTAGCCGAGAAATATTTCCCGTTGTTCACTTTTTCCTCTGCAAATTTACCATCTAATTTAATGAAAGATCTTGAATAAGTGTAACTTAACCATCCGTTTAATCTGCCTTCAGTTTTCTTTAGCAATAATTCAGCACCATACGATTTGCCTTTTCCTTGCAATAATTCGGTTTCTAAATCGTCATTTAAAATAAGATCAGCTCCTACTTTATAATCCAGAATGTTTTTTGACTTTTTGTAATAACCTTCTAAGCTTACTTCAAGATCTTCATAGTCAAAGGTTTTGAAGATTCCTAAAGAAAACTGTTCTCCAGTTTGTGGTTTTACATTCAAATCGGATAACTTCCAAGTGTCAGTCGGTGATTGTGTGGTATTGGTTGACAATAGGTGAATGTATTGATTCGTTTTGTCATATCCGGCTTTTATTGATAAATCATCGTTGACCATATATCGCAATGCCACTCTTGGTTCAAAGCCATGAAACGTTTTGAAAATTTCATTATTCCCATATTGCTGCTCGCCAATTTGTGTAGCTTCACTTTTAGGCTGATTGGCTTCATATATTTTTTGCGTTGATGGCCCCATCGCATTGAATATCGAATATCGAATGCCGTAATCAACTAGCAATTTGTCCGAAACCTTATAGCTGTCGGATAGGAATATACCGCTCTCAAGCCCTTTTTCAAGATCAATAGTCTTGGATTGAATCGTTGAATTGGCGTTATTCGGATTAATGTATCCGGGATTGATTGTATACAACTTTGACGATAAACCATAAGTCAATTTATGCTTCGGAGTCAAAATCGTAGCAGCTTTTAAAATGAATTGTGATTCATTGTTGTCATAACCGAACATATAAGAGTTTTGAGGTAAACCGCTGTAATCAATCTCAAACTTGTACTTGCTGTTGGTAAACGTAATTTCACCACTGGTTTTAGGATTGAAAGTATGCTTCCACGTTATCGCAGCCATTCTGTTGCTGTACTTGAACAGGGAATCTGCAGTAATGCTGAACTTGTCATTACTGTAATACAACGTAGATTCTACGGTGTTGTTTTTGTTGATTTTATGACTGTATTTTGTTACAAAGTCATAAAATGAAGCCTCACTTTCTTTTAGCTTCTCTTCTTTTAAACTTCGTAAAATCCATCCGGAATACGTACCTCTTCCACCAACTAAAATGCTGGCTTTGTCTTTAACAACCGGAATGGAAAGGGCAATATTACTGGTTACTGGTCCGATACCGGCTTCTCCTTTGAATTTGTCAGTGCCTCCGTTCTTTGATGTAATGTCAAAAACAGATGATAATCTTCCTCCAAATTCCGTCGGGATACTACCTTTGTAAATGTCTACTTTCTTAGTTACATACGGATTTAATGCCGAGAAGAAACCAAAAAAGTGTGACGGATTGTAAATGGTTCCTTTGTCCAGTAAAAATAAATTCTGATCCTCTTTTCCACCACGAACATTAAATCCTGCCGAACCTTCTCCGGCTGTTTTAACTCCCGGAATGGTAGTGGCAATTTTTAATACATCACGCTCACCAAACACTAAAGGAACATTTTTAATGCCTTCTGCTTCAATCGTGGTCACACCGCTTACCGCTGTTCTTAATTTTTGTTTTGATCGTCTTTTAACAACTACTTCATTTAGCTGGTTTACTTTTTCTGATAAGGTGATATTCAGCTTTCCATTGTTATAGACCATTACTTTTTTTGTTATAGGCTTGAAATTCCCAATGTCGGTGGTTATGGTATAGATCCCTGAAGGTAGTTTTAACTCATAGTATCCTTCACTGTTGGTCAAAACAACAATGTCAGTATTTTTTACTCGGATGTTGACATCACTAATAGGTTCGTTATTCTTTTTGTTTCTGATATAACCTGAAAAAGTAAATAGTGAATTTTGTGAAGCTGTATTCAAACTTTCTTTTCCAATCAATGAAATGGATTCGTTCTCGTCTTTATTGGTGTTGAACTCCTGGAAAAAGACCGGAGATTGCGTTTTGTTATTTGTTGAAGTTGAATCTTTTTTGTAGAAATTAGCCGGTAGCTTACTGTAAATTAAGCTTTTATGTGTTAGTATGATTTTGTTGGAATCAATGAAATAATTGATCTCTGTGTCCTCAAATAATTTGTCAAGTACTGCAGTGATGCTTTTGTTTTTAAATTCTCCGGTAAGAAATACGGTATCATTAAACCAATTGTCTTGATAGTAGAATTTGTATGAGGTTAACCCTTCGACTTTCTGAAGAATCGACTTAAGGTTCATATTCGAATACTCGAATGTAATGTTCTCCTCCGCCGTAGTGGTTACATTGTTATCCTGTGCATAAGACACATTGAAAAGCAAAAGAGTAAGAAATAGGGCTATTTTGTTCATGAAAAGGAGGTTTAGTTGTGGAAAGATTTTTTAATAGTTAACATTAAATTCTCCATGAATTTTACATTGTTTTCCTTTTCAAGGCTTCTGTAAAACTTGTAGTAGTCATTGATCTCCGATTTAAACTCCGGAAACAATTTCAGTACACTTTTCTTAGACGTTATCTCATAAAGGTTTTTGTTAAGCAGAACAAAGTATTTGTTGTCATCTGAATAGGAAACAAAAACACCATTTTCACGTATTACTTCTTTGTCAGTTTTTCTGAATTTGATATAAAACATGAAGTTTTTGGTGTTTATGCTTTCTTCAACATATTGTAACGGTCCATCTTTGGTAAGTTGAAGCTTGACAAATTTTCTGTTTTGAATGGTAAAATGATTGACTCTGGTTTTGTCCAGAATAATGAATAATTTATCCGATTGATTTTCGGGGTTTATAACTAAATCATCTTTGAATAAATCATACTTTATTTTATTGTTGAAGTATACCTCATTGTCAAATTTGATTTCTTCTGTATATACTTTGTTTTCTAAAAAGTATCTGTGCTCATTTTCAAATGTATTATCTACATTAATGTGGAATTTGCCGTTGTTAACAAGCGCGTTTCCTGTACTCAATTCTTTGTCAATTAAGTAATAAAGCGCTGCCTCTTTATTGTTTTGAGAATAAGATAACGTCCCTTTTAGGCTTAAGAAAGCCAAAAAAGTTAAAATTTTAATTTTAAACATGGTGGTTGAGTTTGTTACAATATTATGTAAAAATAAGGCATTAAAAGAAATTTCTTACACGAAATTATGGGAAAACCGTAAAATTCCTTAAAATAACATAAGGGTATTCTTTCAATTGTTTGATTTTTAACACCTTATATTTTTTTGTTTTTTAACAAAATCACTGAGAATTGTGTGATATTTTATAAATTGTGACAGGGTTTTTGTTGTTTATTTAAAAAAAATAACCCCTAAAAGATTGCTCCTTTAGGGGTTTTCACGAATTAAATAATCTTAATTAACCTTGTGAATTTTCTTTTTTCTCATCCTTTTTCTCTTCACGAGGAGGACGTGGTAATAATTGTTTTCTTGAAACTTTCTCTTTACGTGTCTTAGGATCGATACCTAAATATTTAACTTGGAATACATCACCCATGTTGACAACATCAGATGGTTTTTCTGTACGCTCCCAAGCTAATTCAGATACGTGTAATAAAACTTCATTTCCAGGAGCAGCTGTGTATTCAACCACGGCTCCGAAATCTAACATCTTAACTACTTTTACTTCATAAGTTTCTCCCATTGCTGGTTTGAAAATGATAGAGTCAATTTTAGCTAATACTGCTGCAATTCCGTCTGGATCTGTTCCTAAAATTTCTACTACTCCTTGTTCGTCAACTTCATTGATAACGATAGTCGTGCCTGTAGCTTTTTGTAATTCTTGAATTACTTTTCCACCAGGACCAATTAAAGCACCAATGTAGTTTCCAGGAATAGTACGTGTAATAATTTTTGGTGCATGTTTCTTAACATCTTCTCTCGGTGTAGCGATAGTTTCAGTCAATTTACCTAAAATGTGTAAACGTCCGTCACGTGCCTGACCTAAAGCTTGCTCCATAATGTCATAACGTAAACCATCAATTTTGATGTCCATTTGACATGCAGTAATACCATCAGCAGTTCCGGTTACTTTAAAGTCCATATCTCCTAAGTGATCTTCATCTCCTAAAATATCAGACAATACAGCAAATTTCTCACCGTCTGTGATTAATCCCATAGCAATACCTGAAACCGGTTTTACCATTTGAACTCCGGCATCCATTAATGCCATTGTTCCTGCACATACCGTAGCCATTGAAGAGGAACCGTTAGATTCTAATACTTCTGATACAATACGGATAGTGTAAGGACAATCTGCAGGAATCATATTTTTTAACGCTCTTTGTGCTAAGTTTCCGTGTCCTACCTCACGACGTGAAGTTCCTCTTAATGGTTTTGCTTCACCAGTGGAGAAAGGAGGGAAGTTATAGTGCAAGTAGAATCTTTCTTCACCTTGTTCTGATGGAGAATCAATTACGTTAGCTTCTCTTGATGTTCCAAGGGTAACTGTCGCTAAGGCTTGAGTTTCTCCTCTTGTAAATAATGAAGATCCGTGTACCGACGGTAAATAATCTGTTTCACACCAGATTGGTCTGATCTCAGTCGTTTTTCTTCCGTCTAAACGTAATCCTTTTTCTAAGATAACATTACGTACAGCTTCTTTGTTGGTTTTGTAGAAATATTTTCCAACTAAACCAGCTAAATCTGCATTCTCAGCATATTCTTCTTCTGTAAATAAGGCTTTAGCTTCTTCTTTAACCGCAGCAAATTTCTCACCACGCTCACTTTTTCCTGAAGCTTCTTGTGCAATAGCATAACATTTGTCATAAGCCGCAGCTTTCACTTTTGCATAAACTGCTTCGTCTTCCACTTCGCCTTCATATTCTCTGTAAGCTGGCGATCCAACCGCAGCTCTCAATCTTTCTTGAGCAGCAATTTGAACTTTGATAGCTTCGTGTGCAAATTTGATAGCTTCTACCATCTCAGCTTCCGAAATTTCTTTCATCTCACCTTCTACCATCGCAACCGAATCTTTAGACGCTCCAATCATCATGTCGATGTCTGATAACGCTAATTCTTCTCTGCTTGGATTGATAACAAACTTACCATCAATACGCGCTACACGTACTTCAGAAATTAAATTGTAAAATGGAATGTCAGACACAGCTAAACATGCCGATGCAGCTAATCCAGCCAAAGCATCAGGCATTACGTTGTCGTCATGCGACATTAATTGGATCATTACCTGCGTTTCTGCATGGTAATCATCCGGGAATAGCGGACGCAATACACGGTCTACTAAACGCATAGTTAATACTTCGCTGTCACTTGGACGTGCTTCTCTCTTGAAGAAACCGCCTGGAAAACGACCTGCCGCAGCAAATTTTTCACGGTAATCTACTGTTAACGGTAAAAAATCTACGCCAGGATTTGATGTTCTTGCAGATACAGCAGTTGCTAGTAACATGGCATCGCCCATACGAACAACTACTGATCCGTCAGCTTGTTTGGCTAATTTCCCAGTCTCGATCGTGATACTTCTTCCGTCACCTAAATCGATAACTTCTTGGAATGCTTTTGGAATCATAAAAATGTAATTCTAAATTAAACAAAGGGTCTTAGTCGTGTTGTTGTTGTGTGTTGTGTAGTTGTCTGAAACCCAATGAAAAACCAAACTTTTCTGTTGATAAATATATAAAACAAAAAGAGGCGCGCAGGCACCTCTTTTCATCTTGATTATTTTCTGATGTTTAATTCTTTGATAATCGCACGGTATCTGTTGATCTCCGTATTCTTTAAGTAGTCAAGAAGACTTCTTCT
>DATEDY010000338.1:0-3913 GCA_035281405.1 Flavobacterium sp. | reverse complement strand
CTGACCGAAAGCAAACTTAAAATAGAATTTATACCTCCAAAAAAACAACCGTTACAGTAATATGGTATCACTAAAAAGGCACATTCTCACTTTATCTTATTTTTCTTCTTCCAAAATGGAATAGCAGATACAATTCCTTTCAAAAGAAAACTTACTATAAACCTCGAACTTAAAAACTCCAAAAAAGACACGATTCAAAAGGTGTGCATACTATCCAGTCGAGATTTCAAAACACCAACACGATTTGCAGCTGCAATGGACCAACCTGCATATAATTAGGGTAAAACCATTCACATTACACGAAGTATTCATAACAACTTCAAATTGCTTTTTCAGATTGGAAATAAAGAAAAAATTAGTCCGTCATTAAACAAAGTCGATGGAGAATCATTAATCGAACTACAAATCAACAATGAAACTAGTATAGAAACCACTCCTTTTTTCAGAGTTCCTTTTACAACTTATCTCCTTGCTTTGTCAACAACAATATTAATGGAGCTTCTTTTTGCTTTTACTTTTGCTTTTGCTTTTTTCATCAAGTACAAAATAGACAAAGCCTATCTACTTTACATACCGGTATGTAGTTTGATTACACACTCCATATTATGGTTGATTTGTTCCTACTTTATCGGATAGGGAATTAATCCCCTACTTGCAGAAATAGTTGTAATATTTATGAAGCCACACTTCTTTTTTATCTAATAAAACCAAGCAAAGTTTCCAAAGATTACTTCATTTGAGTTTTATTATTAATAGCGCAAGCCTTATTTTAGGAGGAATTCTTTACTTATTTTTGAGTTAAATTGTATAATCCATTAACTACATACCACTACGAATAGCTTCAACAGGATCTAGTTTTGAAGCAGCTATTGCAGGTATAATCCCAGAAATCAATCCAATAAAAGCCGCTAAAAAGGTTCCGAAAATAATATTTGAAAAACTCAAGACAAATTCGAAATCCATTGCATTAGTCAGTACTATTGATATAAAATAAACCAATACAATGCCAATCAATCCACCAATAACACAGAGCACAATCGCTTCAAACAAAAATTGCAGTAAAATGAATTTATTCTTAGCCCCCAACGATTTCTGAATCCCAATTAAATTTGTTCTTTCTTTAACAGAAACAAACATAATATTAGCAATCCCGAAACCACCTACAAGCAATGAAAATCCTGCAATAATCCATCCGATAACATTCATCTGTCCAATTAAACCATCCAACATATCCGTAAATCCAGACAAAACATTCAAAAAGAAATTATCTATCTCCCCTTCTTTCAACCCTCTGAAGTGACGTAATTTTTGTCTTAATTCTTCTTTGAACGCATCAATATCTACACCATCAACCGGTTTGATTAGAATTACCGGCGTAATTAAATCGCTATTATCTCCATACATCTGACGCAAGAAATTCACCGGAATATATACCGAAGTATCTTCATTTTCGTCAAAAATACCTGCACCTTTTTTGGTCATAACACCAATAACTGTGAACTTCTGTCCATACAATCTTACTTTCTTGCCAATTGGGTCGATTTCATCAAATAAATTTTTAGCAATCTGATATCCCAGAACAATTACCGGAGCGCCAGAATTTGATTCTGATTCATTAAAAAAACGTCCTTCTTTGAATTCTAGTTTCTGAACATCTTCCTGCTCATAAGTTGTTGGCCCGACATTAACAGAACTCACCGTTCTTCCTTCGTATTTTATATTCTCTTTACGTGTGAATAACTGATAACACATTCCTTCCAAATTATTCAGCGACTTTTTCAAATACTCGTATTCTTCATAAGTCACATCCGGAAATTGTTCTCTTTTCCACTCCGGAATATCCGAAGGACCAAAAGAATAACGAAACAGGAAAATCGAATTTTTATCTAACGTACTTAAATCTTTCTTGATTTTTCTATCCAATGAATCCACTGCTGTCAGCACAGCAATAATTGAGAAAATCCCAATGGTTACACCAAGTAACGACAACAAGGTTCTGAGTTTGTTATTTCGCAAAGCATTCAATGCAAAACCAAAACTTTCTTTCAACAATCGGATATATATCATCATAACTAGAAAATTATCTTAAGACATTAGTGTAAAAACACTGCTATTTGTTACATTTTTTTTAATGAATCTGAATCGTATTCAGAATGAAAAAACTACTTTTGCAGTACAAATTACAACAACACAATGAATACTACAAAAACAATTAAATCGGCACTGATCTCAGTGTTTGACAAAGCCGGATTAGAACCTATTGTTACAAAACTTCACGAACAAGGTGTTACTTTCTATTCCACTGGAGGTACTGAAGAATTTATTTTAAACCTTGGAATTCCCGTCATTCCAGTTGAAGATGTAACATCATATCCATCCATTTTAGGTGGTAGAGTTAAAACATTACACCCAAAAATTTTCGGTGGTATTTTAAATCGTCAGGATAACGAAACTGACGTTATGCAAATGAGAGAATTTGAAATTCCGCAAATTGATGTGGTGATTGTCGATTTATATCCATTTGAAAAAACGGTTGCATCGGGAGCAAATGATGCCGATATTATCGAAAAAATTGATATTGGTGGAATTTCATTGATCCGTGCAGCAGCAAAAAACTTCAGAGACACTGTAATTGTTCCTTCAGTTAACGAATATTCTTCTTTTTTAGACATTATTTCTTCTCAAAACGGAGAAACCACATTAGAACAAAGAAAGACTTTCGCTACCAAAGCTTTCAATGTATCTTCACATTATGATTCGGCTATTTTTAATTATTTCAACAGAAATCAGGAAGAAGCAGTTTTAAAAATTAGTGAAACACAAGGCAATGTATTACGTTATGGTGAAAATCCACACCAAAAAGGATTTTTCTTCGGAGATTTTGATAAGATGTTCACTAAATTACACGGAAAAGAATTATCATACAATAATTTACTAGACGTAGATGCCGCAGTGAATCTTATTAGCGAATTCAAAAACGACGACCCTACTTTTGCCATTTTAAAACACAATAATGCTTGTGGTATTGCCACTCGTAAAACCATGAAACAAGCTTACCTTGATGCACTGGCCGGAGATCCTACATCTGCATTTGGCGGCGTTTTAATAGCTAATGGTAATATTGATTTGGCTACAGCTGAAGAAATCAACAAATTATTCTGCGAAGTAATCATCGCTCCTAGCTATGATTCAGCTGCGATTGACCTTTTAGAAGAAAAGAAAAACCGAATTATCCTAGTTCAAAAAGAAGTTACACTATCTAAAACATCGGTAAGAACTTGTTTAAATGGCGTTTTAGTTCAAGACAAGGATTTAGTAACAGATTCCATAGATCATCTGAAAACCGTTACGCTTACAACTCCTAATGAAACCGAGATTGAAGATTTATTGTTCGCCTCTAAAATTTGCAAACACACCAAGTCCAACACAATTGTATTAACTAAAGACAAACAGTTGTGTGCCTCAGGAACAGGACAAACTTCAAGAGTGGATGCATTAAAACACGCTATTGAAAAAGCACAATCTTTCGAATTTGATCTTACTGGTGCCGTGATGGCAAGCGATGCTTTTTTCCCGTTCCCTGACTGTGTGGAAATAGCAAATAAAGCTGGAATTACTGCCGTAATACAACCCGGAGGTTCAATAAAAGATGAATTAAGCATCAACTATTGCAATGACAATAAAGTCTCTATGGTATTCACCGGAATTCGTCATTTTAAACATTAAAAAAAGACATATTTTACACTTATTCAAAAATGCATCAATAATTTCCTATTGATGCATTTTTATTTTGAATTAAACCAAATAATTTTTATACTTTTGCGTTTGGATTATACTCTTAAATACATTAACCCTCTATATAAATATGGGATTTTTTGATTTCATGACCGAGGACATCGCGATTGACCTTGGT
>DATEDY010000337.1:0-2072 GCA_035281405.1 Flavobacterium sp. | reverse complement strand
TTTGCTAATAAAATATCATTGTTTACATCTTTTTTCGCCATTTAATTCTTATAAATATTTTGCACAAAGTTATTGATTTTTGTCTTTATTTTGAAGACAAAATGCAAATGTGCTTTCTTGACAAAGTTCCAAAATTTGACATATGAAATTAATCAAACTCGATGCCATAGATTCCACCAATGATTTTTTAAAAGGTTTAGCTCAAAATCAAACCCTTGAAAACTACACCGTAGTAACTGCCAAATCACAAACAAAAGGGAAAGGACAACATGGCGCAATATGGCAGACAGAAGAAGACAAGAACCTTATAACCAGTATCTTAATAAAAGAAACCTTAAGTACTATTGAAGGTGTTTTTGAGTTGAATATTTCAGTTGCTTTAGGTATAATCGAAGCGTTAAAAAAGTTTAAAATTCCTTCAATTTCTATCAAATGGCCAAACGACATTATGTCAGAGAATAAGAAAATTGCTGGCATATTGATTGAAAATTCCATCAAAAGCGATGGCAAAATTGAATCAATTGTTGGTATTGGACTGAATGTTAATCAAACAAACTTTGATAATTTACCCAAAGCCTCTTCTTTAAAAGGCGTCACAAACGTCGAATATGACATCGATACAATTCTTGAAATCATTGTCTTGGAAATTCAGAAAAAGATTGAATTGATAATCCAAAATCAATCTCTTTTACTTTGGCAGGATTATGAGAAAAACTTATTCAAAAAAGGAATCCCAATGGCTTTTGAAGAACAAAACGGCCATAAATTCATGGGTATTATTCAAGGAGTAACCAAAACCGGAAAACTCGAAATACAATTAGAAGATGATTCCAAACGCCAATTTAGTATAAAAGAAGTTCGTTTATTATTTTAAAAAGAAATCCCAAGCTATTAACTTGGGATTTCTTTTTAATTATAAAACTCTACCTTACAGCTTTGTCATGTTTTGTGCTAACGTTTCGATGAATTTAGTGATAGGCCCTTTGATCATCATAGCCATCATAGCATTGAATTCACCATCAAATAATAACTGCACTCCTGTTGCGTCTGCACTTTCTTCAGTTAAGTTAGCCGTTAACGTAAATGGCAGTTTACTTGATGCTGCACCAAGAACAATTTTAGAATTTGGAGTAGATTCTTTTTTTACCAATTTAATTTCAGGCATGCCTTTTAAACCAAATTCGAAACAATTCTCGTCAATCACTTCAAATTTAGCGATGTTATCCGGCATTAATTTTTCGAAGTTTTTTACTTGTGATAATTCATTGAATAAGTATTCGGCAGATTTTGGAACCGATACTTTTGGGCTTTCTAAATTCATTCTTTTGTATGATTATTTGATTGAAAGATCTAAAGGACAAAACCTTCATCTCTTTTTAAAATATTTTATTTGCCTATAGTTTTACAAAAACTATACCTCAACACTCCACTCAGATGGATTTTTACGCCATTCCTTTAACGTATCCTGTTCTGTTTCGGTGATATATTCTTTAGCAACAGCCAGATCCAATAAATTATCGTAGTTACTCAAAGTGAATAAATCCACATTGGCTTTTGCGAAGTTATCAACTGCCACCTGGAATCCGTATGAAAAAATGGCAGCCATTCCTTTTACGTTCGCTCCTTCATTACGTAATGCTTCCACTGCTAAAAGACTACTGTTACCGGTGCTGATCAAATCTTCTACCACAACAACATTTTGTCCTTTTTGCAAAAATCCTTCCACTTGGTTCATGCGTCCGTGTTTTTTAGGTTCAGGACGTACATAAACGAACGGTAAACCTAAATCTTCCGCAACCAAAACACCAATACCAATGGCTCCTGTAGCCACTCCGGCAATTACATCCGGCTTTCCGAATTGTTTTTCAATGTTCTTTGCAAACTCGTCTCTGATATAATTTCTTATAGCCGGAAACGACAAAATTACCCTATTATCACAGTAGATTGGAGATTTCCAACCTGAAGCCCATGTAAAAGGATTTTTAGAATTCAATTTAATTGCATTTATTTGTAAAAGCAATTCGGCAGTTTTACTAGCTGTATCTTTATTAAAAATCATACTGCAAATGTAT
>DATEDY010000336.1:0-13421 GCA_035281405.1 Flavobacterium sp. | reverse complement strand
TAAACTCTTATTTCTGAAGAGAAAGAAAACAACTTTAAAAAAATCAAATAATCATAAAAGAAAATTAGTATAAATGAAAGACAATCAGACAAAAAAATATTATTGGGGAATTGGATTAGAAAACGAAACCTATATGCAATTTGAAGAATCCTTAATAGTTTCTGGTGAATTTATACAAAAAAAAATTGGTTTTGAGAGATACAGCATAGACTACAGAAAATGCTATAAACCAGACAGTTTAGCTCCTTTGCTAAAGAAAGCTTTTGCTTTGAATAAAAATTATAAAGTAAGCCGAATGATTAATAGTCATTCGTTGGAAAAACTGGATGTAAATTACCAGCATAAAACATTATTGGTAGTAGAAACAGCAGATGGAACAGAAACTCCTGAAACAAATCCAAAACCAGTTGAAAATCCCGAATATCTAGGAAAATCCATCATGGAACTTTTCCTTGAAGATCAGCCGTATAATATTCAAAGTATGATTACCCAAAGAAACAAAACAATGGGTTCGGTACATTTTGATGGTGATTCAATCGAATTTGTAACCAAATATTTTGAAAATAGAACAATAATTGATTCTTGTAAAGAGCTAAGTGCTACTAAAAAATTATTTCTGGACAAAATCAACGAATCATCTGTTTTAAATGAAAAACTAAATTTTCCGGATTATAACAATGGTCTTAATATGTTTATGACTAATCAGGAAAAACTTGTTTTGTTTAATAACGGAACATATCACTTTCACATTACTTTACCATCGTTAACTGAAAACAGCCGAATTGTAGATTACAATAAATTTGATAAAACCCACTCTAACGCTATTTATTTGCTACAATGGTTTGAGCCCTTTTTTATTGCAACTCTTGGAAGCCCCGACATTATGGGAGTAATAAGCGACAAGTACAGTCTGGATAAAAAATTTACTTTGGGTTCTATGAGAAATGCCATGTCTCGTTATATTGGTGTAGGAACTTTTAATAAATCAATGCCAAAAGGTAAAATACTAACATATAAAGTAGATGATTTCAGAAAATTGCTAAAATTTGAAAAAGAGGAAAATATTTGGTGGAGGGATCAGATTGAAACAAGCATGAACTATGAATTACTTTCGGAAGTAGGACTTGATTTTAATCAGGAAAAAATGTACCAGAGTGGTTTTGAATTCAGAAGCTTTGATGAATTTCCTGCGGAGTACTTAAAAGATGTTCTTTTTTCCATTATTCTGATTTGCGAGCATTCTTTGAATCTGCCCGATGTTCAATGGGGACACGATAGTATTGCGTGGAATAATTTGGTTTTCAAAACATTAAAAAATGGTTATTTAACTGGAATCAATAAATCGGAAAAGACCGAAGTGTTGAATTTACTTCAATTATTAAATCCATCAGACAGCAATTATGAAACACTAAAATCTGAATTTGAAGCAATTGTAATGCTAGATCAATTTTTCTTTAAAATCCTAGCCGTTTTACATGATAAATACAAAGACAACAATGTTTGTTTAGATTCCATGTATGGACAAAAAGCCAGCTTTCCTCCAAAATGGGATAATTTTAATAAATTCCAAACAGAAAAGCATTTGCAACAGATAGGGATTCTGTGTGATAATTAAAATGTCTATTGCTGATTTATACTCATAAAAGTATATGCAATACTAGAAAAATCAAATGAGTGTTTTGATTTACTATTCTACTCAAAAAAGTGCTTTCTAATAAAAAGCACTTTTTTTATACTTGTTTTTTTAGTTTTCACTAATTAGTAAACTTTTTCAGCGTGTATTTTTAATTGCTTTTAGTTTAATAATATCATTATATCTCATAATATTTCAGCAAGAACAAAAATGTAGTGAGTGAGTAATTGAAAAGCTGTATTAAATAAAAAAACCCTTGCGAGACAAGGGTTTTAAGAAGTGATCCAATCAGGATTCGAACCTGAGACCTACTGCTTAGAAGGCAGTTGCTCTATCCAGCTGAGCTATTGGACCTCATTTTAGTAAACTAAAATAATTTGCTTTTTTTGTCGGGGTGGCAGGATTCGAACCTGCGACCTCCTGGTCCCAAACCAGGCGCGATGACCGGGCTACGCTACACCCCGAAAAAAGCGGAGAGACAGGGACTCGAACCCTGGCGACAGTTACCCGTCGACAGATTAGCAATCTGCTCCGTTACCACTCCGGCACCTCTCCTATTTGCAATGAACTTGATCGTTTTTGCGGTTGCAAATGTAGCATAACAAAGTATTAATACCAAGTTTTTGAGCCACTTTTTTTACATTTTTTTTACATATTTTTTTTTATAGCTAGTAATCAACACAATAGAGAGCTGGTTATTTTAAAAACCAAATAATATCTTAATCAAAATTTCAGTTTCCATTAAAATTAGTAAATTCGCAAAACTAAATTATAGAACACAAAATGAAAAAAGTTGTTATTGTTTCAGCAGCTCGTACACCAATAGGTAGTTTCATGGGAGCTTTATCAAGTGTATCCGCTCCTCAATTAGGCGCTATAGCTATTAAAGGAGCTTTAAATAAAATAAATTTAGACCCAGCTTTGGTTAGCGAGGTTTATATGGGTAATGTAGTTCAGGCTGGCGTAGGTCAAGCTCCAGCTAGACAAGCGGCTATTTTTGCCGGATTACCAAACGAAGTTGCTTGCACGACTGTAAACAAGGTTTGTGCATCAGGTATGAAATCAGTTATGATGGGAGCTCAAGCTATTATGTGTGGTGATGCAGAAATCGTTGTAGCTGGTGGTATGGAAAACATGAGTTTGATTCCGCACTATGTACATATGAGAAACGGTGTGAAATTTGGACCAACTTCTTTTGTGGATGGTATGCAAAAAGACGGACTTGTTGATGTATACGACCAACAAGCAATGGGTGTTTTTGCTGATTTATGCGCTACTGAGTATAATATTACACGTGAAGACCAAGATAATTTTGCTATTCAATCATATACACGTTCTGCTAACGCATGGGATGCTGGTAAATTTGATAACGAAATTGTTCCTGTAACTATTCCGCAAAGAAAAGGAGATCCTATTGTGATTTCTAAAGACGAGGAATACACGAATGTGAAATTAGATAAAATCCCTACTCTAAATGCAGTTTTCACAAAAGAAGGAACTGTAACAGCTGCAAACGCATCGACAATCAACGATGGTGCCGCTGCTTTAGTTTTAATGAGTGAAGAGAAGGCAAATGAGCTAGGATTAAAACCATTGGCTTATATCAAAGGATATGCTGATGCTGCTCAAGAACCGAAATGGTTTACCACAGCACCTGCAAAGGCTTTACCGAAAGCTTTGGATAAAGCTGGAATCTCTTTAGTAGATGTTGATTTCTTTGAATTCAATGAAGCTTTTTCTGTTGTTGGTCTTGCTAATGCAAAAATATTAGGTCTGGACAATAACAAAGTAAATGTGAATGGTGGAGCTGTTTCTTTAGGCCACCCTCTTGGATGTTCAGGAGCAAGAATCATTGTTACTTTAATTAATGTATTAGAACAAAACAATGCAAAAATTGGAGCTGCAGCTATCTGTAATGGTGGTGGTGGTGCTTCAGCTATTGTTATTGAGAAAGCTTAAATAAATTTATAAGTTATGAGTTGTAACTTTTTATTTGCAACTCATAACTCATAACTCATAATTGTATTCAATGTTTGGTATTTGTAATCTAGCCAATATTCCTTTACGTATTGAACCAAGTGACAGAAGTGAATTAGTATCACAAGTACTGTTTGGTGAACACTTTGTAATTTTAGAACAAAATCAAAAATGGACTAAAATAAAGTTGGCTTTTGATGATTACGAAGGTTGGATTGACAACAAACAATTTAAATCTATTACAGAAGAACAATATCAATTACTTTCTAAAGATGGTATTGTCTTAAATGCTGATTTGATTGAATACGTTACATCTCCAGACAATCTACTAATGCCAATTCCTCTAGGTGCTTCTTTGTCATTTTTAAATTACGATAGCATCAACACTGAAAACTTATCTTTTGAAGGAATTAAAGTCAGCGGAATTAAGCCTAAAAATCACATTATTGAAACTGCTTTTATGTATTTAAATGCACCCTATTTGTGGGGCGGAAAAACCCCTTTTGGAATTGATTGTTCAGGTTTTACACAAATGGTTTATAAATTGAACGGATACAATTTATTAAGAGATGCTTCTCAGCAGGCAACACAAGGCGATGCTTTAAGTTTTATTGAAGAAAGTGAACCTGGTGATCTTGCGTTTTTTGATAACGAAGAAGGCAATATTATTCATGTTGGAATAATTATGGAGAATAATTATATTATTCATGCAAGTGGTAAAGTAAGAATCGATCGTTTAGATCATTTAGGAATTTATAATGCTGAAACCAACAGACACACTCACAAATTAAGAGTTATAAAAAAAGTAATATAAAAAAAGTCCTGATTTTGTAATCAGGACTTTTTTATTTCTTCTCATAAAAACAAAATTATTTTGCTTTCAATGCTTTTGCTTTATCTGACATATCTAAAGCATAGTACATATTCAATAAAGTATCTTTAATATCTTTATCTCCTGCAAATAATTCATATGCTTTTTCCAAGTAAGGAATTGCTGATTTGTACATTGCAACTCTTTTCGCTTTTAATGCTTCATATTTTTTGTTATCAGCATCAGAAGTACCTAATTTATTCATTGCTTCAACAATTTCTTTCTCTCCGTCTAATTTTAACACAGATAAGTTCATGTAAGCATTTTTATATTGTGGGTCAATTTGAATAGCTTTTAAGTAATAACCTTCTGCATCAACTTTAGCTTGTTTATCAGCCGATTGACTTGTAATAACACCTAAATTGTAATATAAATCCGCATTATTAGGGTTTTTAGCCAAAGCTTCAGAAACCAATTTTTTGTATGTTTCAAAATCTTTAGTTTGTAAATACAAATCAGCTTCAGACAAAATCAAAGAAATATCTTCTGGATTATTAGCTCTTGCTTCACCCATAGATTTTTTTGCTGCTGCAATATCTCCTTTTTGAATATATAACAAAGAGATGTTCTTAGCTATTTCTCCTCTTTTAGAAGAAATTTGCTCAGTTTTTGGCTCATAATGCGTTCCAATTTTAACAGCTTGATCTCTTTGTGCAGCAGTTTCAAAAGTTTGCTCCTGATCATTCGCTTTAAATTTAGCAGTATAATTTGTTGCTTTTCCTGAATACTTTACTTCTTTTAATTTTTTGTAATAATCTAAAGCTAAATCGTAATCCTGAGCATTTAAGGCATAGTTAGCTGCATAATACAACATTACCGTATCTTTCTTGTCGATTGAATAGGTTTGGTATAATTTCAATGCTCCGGTTTTGTATTTTTTAGCATCAATATCAGCAATCGCACTGTTACGTACTTTTTCCTTTAATTCAACTAAAGAAGTCTGCGCTTGAGTGGTATACTTTGGCTTACCTGAATTTTCTTCTGTTAGCATCAAGTCACTGTAAGCTTTTGCTGCTTCTGCTAAATTTTTATCAGTTTCGATATTTTTTTTAGCCAATTCAAAAGCAGTATTACCTTTTAAGAAATAATATTGTGCTTTTTGCGCATCATCTGAATTAACAATCATATTATCAATTCCCGCTAAAATTTCTTTAGCTTCGGCTGGATTACCAGATTTTAGAGATTTTTCAGCAGCTTTTAACTGATCTTTTTGTGCAAAAGTCGCAACCGATGCAAATAAAGCTGTAGCAATTGCTAAATTTTTAATTTTCATTTTTTAACTGTTAAATTATTTATTCTTGGTTTTCGTTTTCTTCTGAAGTTGCTCCTTCAACAGAATCGGTAATATTCTCATCATTTTCATCAATTTCATCAGATTCATCTTCACGCATTACTTTACAAACCGCTGCGATAGAATCTTTTCCTTTGATATTGATTAGACGAACTCCTTGCGTTGCACGTCCCATAACACGTAAATCAGAAACTTTCATACGGATAGTTAAACCTGATTTATTAATAATCATCAAATCATCCTCATCAGTTACATTGTTAATTGAAATCAACGCACCTGTTTTTTCAGTGATATTTAATGTTTTTACACCTTTACCACCTCTATTTGTAATACGATATACATCTTCTCCGTCTTCGTCTACCAATTTAGTACGTTTTCCATACCCATTTTCGGTTACAACTAACAACTGCGTATCGTTTACATCTTTTGTATCTACAGAAACCATGCCAATTACTTCGTCCTTCTCGTCAGCCAGCGTAATACCCCTAACTCCCGAAGCTGTACGACCCATTGGTCTGGTTTTTCCTTCTTCAAAACGAACTAATTTACCCGATTTAACCGCTACTAAAACTTGGCTTTCTCCTGTTGTCAATTTCGCTTCTAATAATTCATCACCTTCTTTAATGGTAATTGCAGCAACACCATTAGTTCTTGGACGAGAATATTGTTCTAAAGAAGTTTTCTTCACTTGACCTTCTTTAGTAACCATAATTACATAATGGTTATTAATATATTCCTGATCTTTCAAATCTTGTGTACAGATGAATGCTTTTACCTTATCATCTTGTTCTATATTGATCAAATTCTGAATTGCTCTTCCTTTTGCCGTTTTACTTCCTTCAGGAATTTCATATACACGCATCCAGAAACATTTTCCTTTTTGCGTAAAGAACAACATATATTGGTGATTTGTAGCCACGTACATATGCTCTAAGAAATCTGCGTCACGTGTTCCGGCAGATTTTTGACCAACTCCTCCTCTATTCTGTGTTTTATATTCAGAAAGAGATGTACGTTTGATATATCCGGCGTGTGATATAGTAATTACTACTTGTTCATCAGCAATCAAATCTTCTATACTTACATCACCACCAGAGTATTCAATAGTTGAACGACGTGCGTCACCATACTTATCTCTGATTTCGGCCAATTCGTCTTTAATTACTCCCATACGCATTTCTTTGCTAGCAAGTAATTCTTTCAAATAGTTGATGGTTTTCATGATTTCATCATACTCAGCACGTAACTTATCTTGTTCAAGACCGGTTAACTGACGCAAACGCATCTCAACAATGGCACGAGCTTGAATTTCTGATAAATTGAAACGCTCAATTAATTTAGCTCTCGCTTCATCACCATCTTTTGACGCTCTAATTAACGTAATAACTTCGTCAATATTATCAGAAGCAATAATTAAACCTTCTAAAATGTGCGCTCTCTCTTCCGCTTTTCTTAGATCAAATTGTGCTCTACGTGTTACTACATCGTGTCTGTGTTCCACAAAATGATGAATCAAATCTTTTAAATTCAACATTTGCGGGCGACCTTTTACCAATGCAATATTGTTTACACTAAAAGAAGATTGTAATTGTGTGTATTTATAAAGAGTATTTAAAACTACATTAGGAACCGCGTCACGCTTTAAAATATAAACGATACGCATACCATTTCTGTCCGACTCATCACGGATAGTGGAAATACCTTCAATTTTTTTATCATTAACCAAGTCGGCAGTATGCTTAATCATATTCGCCTTATTTACTTGATATGGAATTTCATTAACAATAATCGCTTCACGACCGTCAACTTCTTCGAAACCAACTTTGGCTCTCATAACTACACGTCCACGTCCGGTTTTAAATGCTTCACGCACACCGTCCATACCATAAATCACACCTCCTGTTGGGAAATCAGGTGCTTTAATATGAGTGATTAATTCGTCAATTTCGATGTCATTATTGTCTATGTATGCTAAAGTACCATCAATAACCTCAGTTAAATTGTGAGGCGCCATGTTTGTAGCCATACCAACCGCAATACCTGATGCTCCATTCACTAATAGATTAGGCACTTTAGTAGGCATTACTTTTGGTTCTTCTAAAGTGTCATCAAAGTTTAATTGAAAATCAACTGTTTCTTTTTCGATATCCGCCAGCATTTCTTCAGAGAATTTTTTCATTCTCGCTTCTGTATAACGCATTGCTGCTGGACTATCACCATCAATCGAACCAAAGTTACCCTGACCGTCTACCATTAGATAACGTAAGCTCCAATCTTGAGCCATACGAACCATGGCATCGTACACAGATGAATCTCCGTGTGGGTGGTATTTACCCAAAACCTCTCCCACAATTCTGGCAGATTTTTTATGAGCTCTATTTGAATATACTCCTAATTCATGCATCCCGAACAATACTCTACGATGTACTGGTTTTAGACCATCTCTTACATCAGGTAATGCACGCGATACAATAACAGACATCGAATAATCGATGTAAGCTGATTTCATTTCGTCTTCAATGTTAATTGGAATTAACTTTTCTCCTTCAGACATAAGTATTTATGTTATTTATTTATTTATTATACAAAACGCGCTAATATACGTATTTCTGATTTTTTTTCCAGCATACTACTCATCTTATTTCAACTATTTATTAACAATAAAAACTAGTAGTTTAGTTAATAAATTAAGGGAATTTTAACTTGGTTTTCAAATTATTTTTCGTCACTTAGCTGTCAGTACTACCATGTCAGGAATGATTTTTGCTTTTCCTTTCATAAATCATTAAATTTACATTCAAATCCTTCTTAAGTTATGGATGATAATTTTTCACCAAGAGTCAGAGATGTAATTACTTACAGCAAAGAAGAAGCCTTACGTTTAGGGCACGACTTTATTGGAACTGAGCACCTGATGCTTGGAATTTTAAGAGACGGAAGCGGAACTGCCATTAACATTCTTAATAATTTGTCAGTTGATTTAGATCATTTACGACGAAAAGTTGAAATTTTAAGCCCGGCGAACCCTAATCCCACAACAGGTAATGATAAGAAAAACTTGCATCTTACCCGTCAAGCCGAACGTGCATTGAAAACTACTTTTTTAGAAGCAAAAGTTTTTCAAAGCAGCACTATCAGTACGGGACATTTACTGTTATGTATTTTACGTAACGAAAATGATCCTACGACTAAATTATTAAACAAGCTGAAAATCGATTACGATACAGCTAAAGAACAATATTTAACTATGATGCCAAACGAAGAAGATTTTCAAGACAATTTTCCTAAGAACGAGTCTTCATATGGAGATGATTCAGGACAAGATGACAGTTTAAGAGAAGGGAATTTCAATAATCCTGCCAATAAATCGAACAAAAAATCCAAAACCCCTGTTTTAGATAATTTTGGTCGTGATCTAACTGAAATGGCAGAAGAAGGAAAACTAGATCCGGTTGTGGGACGCGAAAAAGAAATTGAACGTGTTTCTCAGATTTTAAGCCGAAGAAAGAAAAACAACCCGCTATTAATTGGTGAGCCAGGAGTTGGTAAATCAGCAATTGCAGAAGGACTAGCTTTACGTATCATTCAGAAGAAAGTTTCCAGAATTTTATACAACAAAAGAGTTGTTACGCTTGACTTAGCATCACTTGTTGCCGGTACAAAATACCGAGGGCAATTTGAAGAGCGAATGAAAGCCGTAATGAACGAATTAGAAAAAAATGATGATATCATTCTTTTTATTGATGAAATCCATACAATTGTAGGTGCTGGTGGAGCAACGGGTTCTTTGGACGCATCAAACATGTTCAAGCCCGCATTAGCTCGTGGAGAAATCCAATGCATCGGAGCTACTACTCTGGATGAATACCGCCAGTATATAGAAAAAGATGGTGCCTTAGAACGTCGTTTCCAGAAAGTCATCGTAGATCCAACATCCATTGAAGAAACTATCACAATTCTAAATAATGTAAAAGGAAAATACGAAGATCATCACAATGTTATCTACACTCAGGAAGCTATTGAAGCCTGTGTGAAATTAACAGAGAGATACATGTCTGAACGATTCCTTCCGGACAAAGCTATTGACGCCTTGGACGAAGCTGGATCACGCGTCCATATTACCAACATTGATGTTCCAAAACAAATACTGGATTTAGAGCGTCAATTAGAAGAAGTGCGTGAATTGAAAAATTCTGTTGTTAAGAGACAGAAATATGAGGAAGCGGCCAAATTGCGTGACGATGAAAAACGTCTGGAAAAAGAATTAGCCATTGCACAAGAACAATGGGAAGAAGATTCCAAAAACAACCGTATTCAGGTAACCGAAGACAATGTTGCAGATGTAGTATCCATGATGACAGGAATTCCTGTAAATCGTATCGCGCAAACCGAAAGTAATAAATTAGCTAAATTACCTGAACTAATTGAAAATAAAGTAATTGGCCAAAAAGATGCAGTGCAAAAAATCGCCCGTGCAATTCAACGTAATCGTGCCGGTTTAAAAGATCCTAACAAACCAATTGGTTCATTTATTTTCTTAGGTCAAACAGGTGTTGGTAAGACACAATTAGCAAAAGTTTTAGCTAAAGAGTTATTCGATTCTGAAGATGCTTTGGTACGCATTGACATGAGTGAATACATGGAAAAATTTGCTATTTCGAGATTAGTTGGAGCGCCTCCGGGATACGTTGGTTACGAAGAAGGTGGACAATTAACCGAAAAAGTTCGTCGCAAACCTTACTGTGTAGTTCTTTTAGATGAAATTGAAAAAGCCCATCCAGATGTATTCAATATGATGCTTCAGGTATTAGATGACGGCTATTTAACAGACAGCCTTGGACGTAAAATTGATTTTAGAAATACCATCATTATCATGACGTCTAATGTTGGCGCGCGTCAATTGAAAGATTTCGGACAAGGAGTAGGTTTCGGTACTGCAGCAAAAGTGGCTCAAGCCGATGATAATTCAAAAAGCATTATCGAAAACGCACTTAAGAAAGCATTCGCTCCTGAATTCCTAAATAGAATTGACGACGTTATTGTATTCAATGTATTGGAAAAAGAAGATATCGATTTAATCATCGAAATTGAGTTGAAAAAATTATACGGACGCGTAAAAGATTTAGGTTACGATTTGAGATTATCTGACGAAGCTAAAGCTTTTATTGCCGACAAAGGTTTCGATAAGCAATTTGGAGCAAGACCATTAAAACGTGCAATTCAAAAATATGTTGAAGATGCTCTTGCTGAAGAAATCATTACTTCTAAAATCCATGAAGGCGACATCATTGAAATGGATTTAGATTCTGATGCACAAGAACTTAAGGTCAAAATAAAAAAAGCACAAAAGCCTACTAATTAGTAGGCTTTTTTTTTTGAAATAATGTACTTACCTTAGTTTCTTGAATTAAAACTAAACTATGTCTCAAAGCAAAGTAATTATTGGTAGTGAAGAGTGGTGTTCATTTCCTCACTTGGGTATTCCGTACATCAAAGCTAGAGTTGATTCAGGTGCAAAGACATCATCACTGCATGCTACTAATATTATTCCATTCACAAAAAACGGTGAAGATTGGGTGAAATTTGATATCAATCCACTCCAAAACAATAGTAAATTAGTCAAACACTGCGAAGCAAAACTTATAGATAAACGCGTTGTAAAAAGTTCAAGCGGTTATCGAGAACAACGTTTTGTTATACAAACAGAACTAAAGATCGGCGATGAGAAATGGCAAATTGAAATGACTCTAGCAAATAGAGATTCAATGGGTTTCCGTATGCTTTTAGGTAGAGAAGCAATGATTGGCAAATTATTGGTTGATCCCGAAGAAAAATATTTATTAGGCCAACCATCTTTTGATGAAATAAAAAATTATTATAACGTAATCAGGGAACCAAAAATTGGTTTAAAAATTGCCCTATTAGCAAGTAATCCTGAACTATATAGCAATAAAAGAATTATTGAAGCTGGTGAATTACGCGGTCATCAAATGGAATTTTTAAACATCAAAGAATGCTATATTAAATTAGACGCTAACACTCCTGAAATTCACTATCGTGGTGGAAGAGTCTTAGATAATTTCGACGCAGTAATTCCAAGAATCCGTCCAAGCATGACATTTTACGGATGTGCTTTAACCCGTCAATTTGAGGCCATGAAGGTTTTTGCATTGAACTCTGCTGCAGCTATTACTCAATCTAGAGATAAATTATTTTCATTGCAATTATTACTCAGAAACGGAGTTGATATCCCAACTACAGGATTTGCCAATTCACCATTAGATACTAACGATTTGATTAAAATGGTCGGAGGCTCTCCCCTAATCATCAAACTTCTCGAAGGAACACAAGGAAAAGGAGTTGTATTAGCTGAAACGAAAAAAGCAGCCGAATCGGTTATCAATGCCTTCAAAAGTTTAAATGCTAATATTTTAGTGCAGGAATTCATCAAAGAAGCCAATGGTAAAGATTTACGATTGTTTGTTGTTGACGGAAAAGTAGTCGCGGCTATGCAACGTGAAGCGGCACCAGGTGAATTCAGAGCTAATATCCACATGGGCGGAACAGCTTCTGTGGTTAAAGTAACTGCTGATGAGAAAAAAATTGCCATCAAAGCTGCAAAAGCTATGGATTTAAAAGTAGCTGGTGTTGATATTATCCGTTCTTCCAAAGGACCACTTTTATTGGAAGTGAATTCATCACCTGGATTAGAAGGCATCGAAGGCGCAACACACAAGGATATCGCTGGGGAAATGATCAAAGCTATAGAGAAAAATTTCAAAATTAGATTATGAATCCCTACTTAGACATTGTATTACGAAGTGTAACCGTGTATTTTTTCATGGTAATCGCTTTACGTGTCTTTGGAAAAAAAGAGTTGTCACAACTCAACACTGCAGATATTATTTTGATTTTATTGATTGGTAATTCTGTCCAAAATGCCATGGTTGGTACCAATTCTTCTTTAACGGGCGGTATTACAGCTGCTTTGGTATTGTTTGCTGTCAATTATATTTTCAAAAAAACATTGCTAAAATCAGCTTTCATCAAGAATTTAATTTCAGACAAACCTGAAATTTTAATTCACAACGGAAAAATTGAATACGGTACTTTATCAAAACTTGGCATTACTTCTGATGAATTAGATGAAGCTATGCGTGAACACGGAATATTAGATCATAAAGAAGTTAAACTGGCCATGTTCGAAATCGATGGGAATATAAGCATTATTTCAGGCAAGGAGCACCTAAAAGAAACGAAACACAAGAGAAGGATTCATAAATCATTCCAATAAAACCGACGCGGTTATCAAAAGATTTAATTAGCTTTAAATTTCATAATTAACAACAAATGAACAAAAACAGACTTGAAGCCTTTAGCGACGGAGTTTTAGCCATTATCATCACGATTATGGTTTTAGAGCTTAAAATTCCCGACGGAACAAATTTTGAGGCACTTTTACAATTGTTCCCCATATTTGTCAGCTACATTTTAAGTTTTATCTATGTTGGTATCTACTGGAACAATCATCATCACATGATGCATACGGTTAAAAAAGTAACCGGAGGTATTCTGTGGGCTAATCTACATTTACTCTTTTGGCTTTCATTAATTCCTTTCGCGACAGCATGGATTGGAGAACATCATTT